>NZ_JBCOCI010000011.1:0-87472 GCF_040929485.1 Phocaeicola sp. RTP21198st1_B8_RTP21198_201120
TGGCAAAATCCTGAGCAACTTTTTGTTGCTCAGGTACTTAAAAAGTTTAATTTATAATAGTGTTGCGGAATTAAGGTTTTATTCTTCTCCACCAGAATAACTTTTATACGATTTATATCATTCGTAATACTCCAAATAGTAGATGTAATATGCAAATATATTGAAAATAGTTCAAGTCAATTTACTATATTGTCTTTTTTTTAAAGGAAATATTTCTATATCTGTTCCAGTTAGCACAGAGAACAAAATTAATACAAACGACATCTTCACGCAGATTCCAACTATAGTATCAAATAAGCTAACTCAATTTGCAAAATGCAGATAGTAGATAAAATATATATTTTATCATTCCAAACATAAATTAGATGGCTCTTATTATTTTATGTACAATGATACCGTAAGACAATAATCCTCTGGCTGTAATCCTCTTGACTTTTTGTATTACAATAACTGAATCTTATTTGCATTACTCGCCAAAAAATGCCAAATACCGCCATTCATTCCCCATACTGTCAAAATTATAACATACTATTAACTAATATCCTACATTCGCACCGACGGACTAAAGTTTACCCGGTATTTATTAATTATTGTATCACTTAAATTATTGATTTTATGGTTAAGAAAAAGCAAGAACAACAAGAACAGAGTCAGGACGAACATGTAATGGCCATCCTTGACAAGCGAACAAACAAGACCGCAGTCGTTTCCAAAATGAACGAGCAGGACGGCAGTCTCGAAATCGTGCCACCCGACAAGAAGAACAGCAACAGTTTCCTCAAATTGGACCGTACCTCACCACTGGAACTATTCTTCACGAATTTCAAGAACCAGTACGAAAATCCCACGAGTTTCAGTTTTTTCCTTATTCCTCTCGCAGCATTGGACAAGACGTTGAACGCCGTTGTCCAGATCCGAAAAGGGGAAGACCCCGGAGTGGAAGGTAAAAAACTGGTGGAGAACAGCGAACTCAACGATGAAGGTCGTATCGCCAAACTCGCCCGCCGATATAAGTTCGACGAGCACCAGCTTCCGTGGAAAGAACTCGCCGCATTGGGAGTTGACAAGCAACTCTTGTTTGATAACCACTGCATGGGTGAGATGCTGAAAGGAAGAATTACCTCAATGGCTTTCCCTATCAGCAAGGAAGTGAACGGTGAAAAGAAGGATATGGGAGAAGCCTGTTTCCTCTGTGTCAAAGGGGAGGACGGCAAGGTGCAACTGAAAACTTTAAGCAGGCTCGACAAACCGCAGTATGACCTTCCGGCCTATAAAGGAGTATTCACGGACGAGGAAAAGCAGTCGCTTAAAGACACCGGAACTTTGGGGGCAATCAAAGAGATGAGGGATACACATACAGGAACGGTCTGCAACTGTTATGTATCTTTCCATGAACCAAGCAACCGTATCATAACCATGCCCGTGGATGCCATCAAGATACCCGATTATATCTACGGGAAAAGGCTGGATGACAAACAGAAGCAAATCCTCGCGTCAGGCGGCCAACTTCCCATCAACGACATACAGCGCAAAAATGACACACTACTTTCCGGGGTTGCTTTCGTCGATCCGAGAATAATGGACATCGCTTTCAAACAGTCCGGTGAACAACTGAAAGTCAACGACACTATCATGGGTGCCAAAATCACACCGGAGCAGAAGAAGATGCTCCAGAACCATGAAATGGTGTTCGTTGAAAATATGCGCTACAAAGGCAGGCTATTTTCCGATGATGTACGCTTCAGCAACAAGAGCAACCAACTGCTGATAGGACGTAACGCCCGTGAATACAAGCCTGCCATTGACAGTAAGAAGAACGACAGAAAAAAGGAGGTGAAACAGCAGGCACCCCGTCATGTGGCGTCTGTAAAGGCCCGGTCAAAAAAGAGCCTTTCAGTCGTGTAACAGACAGATTATTCATGTTTACATCAGATATATACCCGGTTCTCTTTTATGGCAGCCGGGTATATATCTAATATCCGATTAACATTTTAAAGTGAAAACAAATGACTATACAAGATAAAAATACCGCAACCGGAGAATTGTCCTATTTTGAGACAGCTCTCCTTTTTTATTTGAGAGAAAGTCACCCGCACATGGCCGATGACAAGGCTTTCATCCGGGAGCGTGCGGACAGTGCCGCAGAGGCTTACGAACACGCCATACGTGAGGGCTTATCTGTTACGCAGGCTTTGGAACTGGCTGACACGGTTCTCTATCAGGACTTGCGCTTTTCCCGGTTCGATGCGGTTTTCGAGGCCGTATCGGAGTGGTTTCCCGAAGTACAGCCCGAAAGACGGACGGATTTCTGTCTGAAGGTATTGCTGCCCGCAGAGGCGATATTCGGCAAATACCCCATAGACGACAGGTTTGAATCATCCCCGTCCTATCATACACTTACCGTTGAACTTACAGGTTTCATACAATCCTATATAGAACGATATGGCATATAACAGACGACAACATCTGGCGGATAACATAGCCGCACTTGAGCTGATACTCATGCGTCCGGAGTTCTGTCTTACGGAACAGGGACGCAAGGTCTTGAACGGTTATTCGGGTTTCGGAGGGTTGAAGTGCATCCTGAATCCGGCGGAGAAAGACACGGACATAGAAAAATGAAGGACAGACAGGGAGCTGTTTCCCCAGGTCCGGCTGCTGCATGAACTTCTGCGTGAGTATTCCAAAGACGGGAAAGAATACAAGGCATACGTCCAAAGCCTTAAAAGTTCCGTCCTCACAGCCTTTTACACACCCGAGCCGGTGGTAACGGCCATGCAGGAAGCACTGCTGGTACCGGAAATCCGTCCGGAACGTTTTCTTGACCCTTCCGCCGGAACGGGCATGTTCATCAGCACTCTGAAGGATGTTCCCGAAATCCATTGCTTCGAGAAGGACAGGCTGACGGGAAGGATACTCTCATCCCTCTATCCGGAAAGCAGGGTGACCATAGACGGTTTCCAGTCCATACAGCCCTATTATAACAACTATTTCGACGTGGTCTCATCCAATATCCCGTTTGGAAATACCAGAGTTTATGACCTGGATTTTGACCGGAGTGAAGACGCCGTGCGTAAATTCTCACTTGCCGCCGTACACAACTATTTCTTTCTCAAAGGCATGGATACGCTGCGTGAAGGCGGGATACTGGCCTACATCACGACTTCGGGTGTCATGGACTCGCCACAGAACCGCCCCGTCAGGGAATGGCTGGTGAACCATGCCAACCTGGTTTCCGTCATCCGTCTGCCGGACAATCTGTTTGTTGATGCGGGTACGGAAGTGGGCAGCGACCTGATTGTGTTGCAGAAGAACACCCGAAAATCGGAACTGACCGAAAAGGAGCGGAACTTTATCGAGACCCGCATCATATCCGGCGGTATCCATATCAACAACAGCTATGCCGATTTAGAGCATATCGTCCATACTTCCGTATCCATGGGCAAGAACATGTACGGACAACCGGCCATGAATTTTATTCATGAAGGAGGTGTCGGCACCATTTCCGAACATCTCAGGCAGTTATTGGCGCAAGATGTGGGAAACCATCTTGACCGGAAACTTTATGAGGCAAACCTGTCCCGTCCCACCGTTTCCACTATCCTGAAAACCGGACCGGAAATCCCACCGGAAACAACAGCAGTGGAGCACCGGCAGGAGATGCAGGAAAAAAGTCTCCTTTCCACCAAGCCTTATGAACCCATGCTCAACCTGTTTGCCGCCTATGCGGATGAAGAGCAAACGGAGGTGCAAGTGGTAGAAAGCAGACCTTCGCCAGGCCGGGCACCGTCGGCATCCCGCAAAAAGAAAGGGGATGAACCGGAAATGTTCAATCTCTTCTCCCAAGAGAACATGTACGATGAAGCCGCCACGCAGGAAGACATGACCGGGGAACGGGCGGCAGCGGAAGCCAGATGGCAGGAGCGCAGACAAAAAATCGAGGAAGAGCGGAAGAAGGAAATGGAACCACGTCCGTTTACCGGAGAGATACGTCCCGAATACAAGAACGGCTCTCTCGTGAAAGCCGGTGAGCAATACGGGTATTTGCAGGGAGTGGGCACTCCCGAAGTACAGTTCCATCCGCTCAGGCTGACTGTCACCCAGCAATACCGGGCCGCCTACTACATCCCCCTTCGGGAAGCCTACCACAATCTCTACAATGCGGAAGCCGAAACGGAAACCGAACAGCCGGAACTAAGGGAGGAACTGAACCGGCAGTATGACCGTTTCCACCGCATGTTCAGGGAGCTGAACGGAAAGGACAACGCCAAGTTCCTGCTGATGGATGCAGGAGGACGGGAAATGCTCTCATTGGAACGTTCCGTCAACGGGAAGATACAGAAGGCGGACATATTCACCGTGCCCGTATCGTTCAACGCCAACGAGGTGACACATGTGGACACTCCGCAGGAAGCCCTTGCGGCATCCCTGAACAAGTTCGGCGAGGTCAATCTGGAATATATGGAGAATCTCTGCGACATCGGCAGGCAGGAACTGCTCGAACAGCTGGAAGAGCGCATCTTCTACAATCCCATGATGAAGAACCATGAAATCAAGGACCGCTTCATTGCGGGCAATGTAATAGCCAAAGCCGAATGGATAGAGAACTACCTGAAAGACCATCCCGATGATGATGCAGGCAAAAAATCATTGGAAGCCCTGCGGAAAGCCATACCGGAGCCTATAAGTTTTGAACAGCTTGACTTCAACCTGGGGGAACGGTGGATACCCATGTCCGTATATGAAGAGTTCGCCGGATACCTCTTCGAGACAAAGGCCCGTATCCATTATACGGAATCCATCGACGAGTTCAGCGTGAGCTTCGAGAGCAGCAACGCGAACATCACCGACAGATATTACGTGAAAGGGGAAAAGAGAGGCTATTACGGCAATGACCTGCTGAAACATGCGCTGCACAACACCGTCCCCGACATAACCAAGACTGTTCAGGACAAGGAGGGCAATGACATAAAGGTACGTGATGCGGAGGCCATCCAGCTTGCCGACACCAAAATCAACGAGATACGCTCCGCCTTCACCGGCTGGCTGAACGAGCAGCTGCCCGAGTTCAAGCAGAACCTTGCGGACATGTACAACCGCAAGTTCAACTGCTATGTACGTCCCGATTACGACGGCTCCCTGCAAAGTTTCCCGTTCCTTGACCTGAAAGGACTGGGCATACCGTCCCTGTACGGCAGCCAGAAGAACGCCGTCTGGATGCTGAAGATGAACGGCGGCGGGATAATCGACCATCAGGTAGGTACGGGCAAGACCCTCATCATGTGCGTGGCCGCCTTTGAGATGAAACGTCTCGGACTGGCGAACAAGCCGATGATTATCGGACTCAAGAGCAATGTGCATGACATAGCCGACACGTTCAGGAGGGCCTATCCGAATGCCAGGGTACTGTATCCGGGCAGGGAGGACTTCACGCCGGAGAAACGCGTCGGAATATTCCATGACATCAAGAACAACAACTGGGACTGCATCATCCTGACGCACGACCAGTTCGGAAAAATACCCCAGTCCCCCGAAATACAGCAGGAGATATATACGCAGGAAATTGAGAGTATCGAAGAGAACCTCGCCGTATTCGAGCAGCAGGGCAATGAAGTGACCGGCTGGATAAAGAAGGGGCTGGAAAGAAGGAAGGAGAACCTGGAAGCCAAACTTGAAAAATTGGAGCAGGATATAAAGGACCGGACAGATGATGTTACAGATTTCAGGCAGATGGGCATCGACCACCTCTTCGTTGACGAATCGCACAATTTCAAGAACCTGATGTTCAACACACGCCATGCGAGGGTTTCCGGCCTGGGCAATCCCGAAGGAAGTACGAAGGCCATGAACATGCTTTTCGCCATCCGCACCATCCAGGAGCGTACAGGCAGGGATTTGGGGGCCACTTTCCTCTCCGGCACGACCATCTCCAACAGCCTGACCGAACTCTATCTCCTTTTCAAGTATCTCCGTCCGAAGGAAATGGAGCGGCAGGGGATTACCTGCTTTGACGGCTGGGCCGCAGTCTATGCGAAGAAAAGCACGGACTTTGAATTTTCAGTGACCAACCAGGTGGTGCAGAAAGAGCGTTTCCGCTATTTTATCAAGGTGCCGGAACTCGCCAATTTCTATGCGGAGATAACCGATTACAAGACCACTGAAGACGTGGGGGTTGACAGGCCGGAACTCAACGAACAACTGTATCATATACCGCCTACTCCCCAGCAGGAGATTTTCATTCAGAAACTGATAAAGTTCGCTGAAACCGGGGATGCGACCTACATAGACAGGGAGCCTCTGTCCGAGGCGGAGGAGAAGGCACAGATGCTGATCGCCACCAACTACTCGAACAAGATGTCGCTTGACATGCGGCTGATAGACCCTGAATACGGCGACAGTCCGGGAAACAAGGCGTCCCATTGCGCGGCCAAGATTGCGGAGTATTACTACAAATATCTTGACCAGAAAGGCACACAGTTCGTATTCTCGGACCTGAGCACTTATAAGCCGGACCAGTGGAACATCTACAGTGAAATCAGACGCAAGCTCGTGGAAGACCACAATATCCCGGAGAAACAGATAAGGTTCATTCAGGAGGCGAACAGCGACAACGCACGCAAGGAACTGTTCAGGGACATAAACTCGGGCCGCATCCGTTTCCTTTTCGGTTCGACACAGAAACTGGGTACGGGTGTCAACGCGCAGGAACGTGCCGTGGCCATCCATCATCTGGACATACCCTGAAGGCCGTCCGACCTGGAGCAGCGCAACGGACGTGCGGTGAGAAAAGGCAATATTATTGCCAAGCAGTACGCCGGCAACAAGGTGGACTGCTATATCTATGCGGTGGAGAAGTCACTGGACAGCTACAAGTTCAACCTGCTGCAAAACAAGCAGGTGTTCATCAACCAGCTCAAAAGCCGCAATCTGGCCGCCCGTACCATTGACGAGGGGGCGATTGACGAAAACGGAGGCGGCAGTTTCAGCGAATACGTAGCCATCCTTTCAGGCAACGACGACCTGCTGGAAAAGGCGAAGCTGGACAAGAAACTGGCGGTCCTCGAAAGCGAGAGGCAGGCATTCCACCGTAACAAGGGAAACGCGAAAGGCAAGCTGAATGAAAGGACTTCGGGAATAGAAAAAAACAATGCCTTTATCGGGCGTTTCACCAGGGACTGGGAATATTTCAACAAGGTGGCCCCCGCAGATGCGAAAACCGGACTCCGTCCCAATCCCCTGAAACTGGACGGTGTGGACTCGAACAATATCGAGGTACTCGGCAACCGGCTTGCCGCAATCAACCGGAATGCCCGGACGGAGGATGACTATATGAAAATCGGGACCCTGTTCGATTTCCGTATCCTTGTCCGTACCGAAAGGACCTGTGAGGGGGACATGCAGGCTTTGCAGAACAAGTTCATGGTCGAGGGGCTGGACGGCATCAAATATACCTACAACAACGGTTATATTGCCAAAGACCCGAAACTGGCCGTCACGAACTTCATCAATGCGCTGGAACGCATTCCCGCCATGATAGAGAAACGGGAGAAGGAGAACGCGGAGCTGTCGAAGGACATCCCGGTCCTTCAGGAGATTGTGGCGGCCTCATGGCCCAAGGATGCGGAAATCAAGCGGCTGAATGAAGAGCTTGCCACGCTGAACCGGAAAATACAGCTTACCATAAAGCCGGCAGGCGGGCATGAAAACGGAACGGATGACGGACCGGAACAGTCACAGAAAGCGAGGCACGTCCCCCCAATGAAAATTGCCGCCCCGTCAAACGGGCTGAAAAAAATATCCTAAGTTTCCCGCGGCACATTGCGGCAACCCCGGAAGCTGCGCTTCCGCAGTCTGCCGCAAAGAGCCGCTTTTCAGGAAAGGACAAAGGTATGGCCGGCATCCGGATAAATCCGGCCTGCCGGCCATACCCTTGTCTGTAAAGGGAAGAAAGCCATTCCGTCATTCCTCTTCCTCAAAGGAAAGGCTCTCCACCTGTCTGTTAATAACCTTCCAGTCAATGGAATCCTTCAGATTGATTATATCCACAATCGAATAATGCCTGGTCCCGTTCTCCTCTTCTGCAAAACGCAGACGCCCGCTCAGACGCTGTTTCTCAATCTCTGCCGGGTCGAGGTTTATCAGCTCACAAACCTCATCGGGCAGCATGGAGAGTTCGACACTGTTGTCCTCGCAGATATGTTGCAGCACGGCCAGCATGTTGAGGGACTTCTTGTAACTTCTCACGAGTGCGGCGAACAAGCCGCTTTCAACCTTAATCATCTTTCTCATAACCTTTTATTTTTAAAGTGTTCTTCTTTTTCCAGCAGCATGGCACGCAGCACGTCCGAACGGCGGTAGTAAATCTTCCCCTTGTCACGGTGGAAAGGCAACGAACCGTCATTGCGGCGTCTAAGAAGTGTCCTGTCGGACATCTTGGTAAGCAGGCGCACGCCTTTTGAATCCAGTATCTCGCTGTCGGGCAAGTTATGTATGGCAGGAGCCAATAACTTCTCAATGCTGGTTACTTTGGCGAGTATGGCACTGAGCATGTGGGTCATCTGCCCACCCGGTGCAGTTCTTCTGTTGTTCATAATGACCTTGTTTTTATTGTTTACGGTGCAATATTACGGAGATATTATAAGGCCGTTGGTTACTCAACCGTTGAGCAACCGCCAAAAAAAGACAGGAAACGACAAAATGAAATAAAAGAATGGCCAGAAACAATTTCCGGCCATTCTTAAAGAAGCAAATATTTAATATTGCGTTTATTATTAGATAATACAATAAATACCTACAAAAGTAATCACTATAAATTTAAGAAACACCTATATTTACATTGGAATTCTTAATGCAAGGTAATATCGTTCTCTATTCTCAAAATTTTATTAAACACCCAAAGTAGGCGAACACGAAGAATATTAATCACTATATCTATCAATAGCTTCTTTATAAATATTCTCGCTTATATCTTTGAACTAAGTTTATTTCACCTCATTTTAAACACCTAAATAAATATCTACACATCATCTACTGAAACTTATTCAGAATATTCCCCCATCTCACCTCACTACAAAATATAGAATTTATACAGGATAATTTTCCCTAATCCTCTTAATTATCAAATCTCGCTTGAAAAAAGAAATTATACCATTCACAAAGTACATGTGATTATACCAATTTACACAAACTGTGGTAACAAGCCAATATATTATATGACCCAAATATTCATACCAAGTTATTGGACTGGGATTCACATATTTTATCCCCAACCAATAGACTACAGTAACAATAATAGCGTATGCCACTCCCCATACTCTCATTTTCATAAGTTTGTTTTCAATACATTTATCCTCCAATTGGGCTTTTAAAGAATTGTTTTCACTAGATAATATCTCATTCTTTTCTGAAGTTTCGAGATAAATATCTTCATTCTTTGTAGCTCGATTGATATATTCTAACAACGCCGGAGATGACAATGTTAATAATCTATCAGCTTCATTCCGATCAATTTCACCTTCTGACATTCTAATACATAACTTGGCAATAGATGCTTCACTTATATTATTTTCTATTTGTAATCTTGCAATTCTATCTTGTATTTTGCAAATAACCTTATGAGACGGATAATGTTCAGAACGGTATTTAATCACATTAGCAGAAAGACTTGTCATTGCAAGCATACTTTTGCTATTTCCAATAGAAAGAGACGGATTTGCAAGCCATAGTAACACAAGCAAATCAGAAGCAGTAATGCTAATTCTCTGCCAGACAGGTAGGCTCTTTTCTTTCCTATTAACAGAATAGGAGTTGTTTAAAAACCAACAGTTCACATCGTTAAATTCTGCTATAATTTTATCTTTTCGTTTATACGCAACATATTCCTGAGCTAATAAATCATTAAAAGCACTTTCTCTATTTCCACGAATATTGGTGAGAGTCTGCAAATCTTTTGATTTACCCGTCTTTTCATAAAGTGCTCGAATATTCTGGTTGTATACAATAGAAATTCCTTTTTCTGAAAGATCGTTCTTCAGATTATCCTTGCATGCTTCTAGAAAAGAGCGATCCAGACCGCGTCTACCACATGCAGAAAGTATATCAGCAACATCCAATGTTGCAAATAAATCTTTAGACTTAAACTGTCTGACTTTACTAGATAATAAAATACGAATCTGTTCTACTGTTGTTTCAAGGATTGAGTAACGGAATCCCATCGCAATAGTCAAGTCGTATAATTGTTTACAAGCAGCATAAGATTCTTCAGTATTAAGTTCAATTAAACTGATATAAAAATTGGTATCAACTAATAATTCTGTATCAATAATACGATCTTTTATTTTAAATTTAAAATAAGAGGAAATAATTCCACCAAGATAAATGCTACAAATGATATCGAAATAAAAGTCTTTCTTTTTTATTCTATCATAAACATACTTTGAAACGTGATATGATTGATTATAGATGGCAGTGGACTGATCGTTAAAGATTCGATTCTTTTGATCTTGAATAAAAGTCACAAGCTCTTCAAAATCGTAAGGTACATTGCGTCCCTTACAATAGATTTTGTAGTTGTTTGCTAGTTTTTTTATTAGTTTTTTTTGGTTTTGATAATCTTCAGTAATCGTAGATGTACATTCTGAATCAATAATAAACGAATGATCACTATTTAGAGTAAAACTACCTCCCGAATATTTGCAAACCTGTGGCATTAAGGTAATAATCACAGGAATTGGTATTTCTATTTGAAAATTCTCTCTTACAGAATCGAAAATCTCAGAATAGTCTTTACCCATTATTGCTGTCCCCTTCTTCCGTAACATCCTATTTAGAGTTTCCTTAATTAATGGAACGAAAAGTTGTGTAAGACTTTCGTTACATTCACTGCCATACGTATCTCTTATAAAAGATAGTAATGAATATGTAGCTAAAAGGTTTTCATTCACCATAATTGATTCACTAATATTTTTTGTAGCAATATTTGCTTAACGGTGTATTTTATTTTTTATCTCTGACACATGAGTCTTTCAATTTAAGAGCTTACATCTCGGCTTCTATCACTGTGTATCATTCATACAAGCAACTAATATAGGCTCATAAATAGTTCTTTTACATATAAGAAGAGCAGCAACCTCATGAAAAGCAAGCGTAATAGATACTTGAACCTTAACCTATTTTTTACTGTGCTTTGTCCTTGCTCTATGGAAAAGACCTTGTTTGCAAAAGTAATTAAAATTTGGCAGAAACAAATAGAGAAATGATTGATTTTCAGTTTGCATATAGCAAAATATTAAAAAGGTAAAAAACACTTGTTTTTTATTATGACACTGGAATAGTAATTTCTTCAATTAAAAACACATATGAATATATTTGTTTACAATTCAACTATTCCCTATCTTTGTATACAAAATTATTTATTTTTATGCAAAACTGTATAACTTAAAGCAAGGCTTTGGTAACTAAATCGTTACCTATATTTTCAACATTTATATACAGTGCTAAAATTCCAAGTTATATTAAATCACATAGCTTCATACGCTTAAAATACTCTTCATAAATTATGGATAATAGAACCCAATTAGAAATAGAAACCTATGAATTATGGAATTCTTTCAAAGATGAAGTTTATCACAAAAATAGATTCTTCATCACTCATCCATTGCTTGAAATATTAAAAAAATACATTTCAGAGCATACACTCAATATTAAAATTAATACAATATATTATAGAGCTCGTATCATTGATGAAAAGGCCCTCAAAGATCATTCTTTAAAAATATTCTGTAATAAGAACAATAATCATAGTGGATATTTTAATGAATCCAATCGATTTAGAGGTCTTGTTAAAGAAGCATCATTTATTCCTCCCAATCATAATTTTGTTCGGGACGGGCGAGCCAACCCTAAATTTATCCGGTATTTATATATGGCAGAAAGCCCCGTTACTGCCATATTCGAAGTGCGTCCATTACTTACCGATAATATAAATCTTGCTGAAATAACCGTAAAAGAAAATTTAACTCTAGCAGATTTGGTCATCGATTACAGAATTCCAGATAGAGCAAAATCCAAAGAACAATTAATATTATCATACATTCAAGGCGCATTCTCATTTCCTACCAATAATCCAGATGACTATATCCCATCTCAAATTATCTCTGAATATATTAAGAGTTTAGGATATGACGGAATTCGCTTTAGCAGTTCACTCCACAATGATGGAATCAATTTAACCATATATAATTACAAAAAATGCGAGCCTATATCATCTCGTGAAATAAAAATTGAAAATATAAAGTTAGATGCTAGAGACAAAATTGGAAGTGATTTTGATCATCGACTATTGAGAATACGTAATAATGAAGTTGAGTTCATCGACTATTTAGGAAAATATAAAATATCAGAATAATTTCACATCAATCTGAAATACTCAGTAAATCAGAAAAATCAACCTACCAATTTATACTCAAAGCATTGTTAGTTAGTTGGTATTCATTTTTTTTGTAGTAATCTAATTGAAAACACCCCAAAAACTATACATATATATTTTACTATATATACTCTATTATACCCATAAACAAGTGGGCAATTCTTTTACAAATTTCTTTCATTATCATAGGATACAAATATTCAATATTCTACTGTTATAATTTTAATAGACTAATGCAAATGAGAACATAACCTGATCTTTAATATAATACTTCCTTTTTAATGAGCTTTCAACACAGCAACCAAGCTATAAGACTTTCATGGTTGCTGAGTCGACTGATATTATATCGTAGCAAGCTGTTGGTTCTCTCAAAGTAATTATTCTAAACACCATACAACCAAAATAGAATAATTACATCAAAAAATCCTTATTACTTTCTCAGTCATAGAGTATAGTTGAAATAAAGAAACGATTGTATTTCAACTTTATATACACAAATAGCACTTTTCTCATCTTTTTATCAATCTACTTATTAAAAGTCAACCTTTATTTGTGATACCTCACGTATTATTGTACGATCTAACACACGCGCATAATGACGAGTCATCTGAACATTGGTATGTCCTAACATCTTAGCAACGCTCTCTATCGAGACACCATTGGCCAAGGCAAAAGTGGCAAAAGTATGACGCGCAACATGAGTGGTCAATGTTTTTTTAATACCACAAATATCAGCCAGTTCCTTGAGGTACGCGTTCATTTTTTGATTACAAAGCACCGGAAAAAGTACACCATGTTTCCTGCAATATTCATTGGTGGAATACTTCTCCAATATCTTTAACGGTATTTCCATCAATGGAATGTTGCACATGATTTTGGTCTTCTGTCTCCCCTTTCGTATCCACCTGACACCATTCGAGTCCTCCACAATATGCTCCTTTCTCAATCCGTGAATATCCGAAAAGGCCAAACCAGTGAAACAACAGAACACAAAAATATCCCGCACCTGACTCAGCCGTGGAATATCAATCTCCTTTGAAATCAGTTTTCGGATTTCCGAATCTTCCAAGAAGTCCGGCTCCACCTTATCCAACGAGAACCTGATTTCCAAAAACGGATCATTCTTCATCCATCCCTTGGCCAAAGCGATACGGATAATCTTCTTGAAGTTCTTCAGATACTTGGTGGCTGTATTATGACAACACTTTTTCGAGGTTTTAAGCCAGAACTCGTAATCCTCAACAAACTGGCGGGAAACTTCATCCAAAAGAATATCTTTCTTATGATATGTCTCCCAGACAAAATCCTGAGTATGCTTCAAGGATGTCTCATAACGCTGCACGGTTGCAGGCGCCATGTCCGTACCGGACAATTGGGCGCATTTATCATTATGTTCACGGAAAACCTCAAACAGAGTACGTTGTACGGGGGCATCCTTACCCAAAAAACGCTCCAGGACACTGCCGGCAGAAACCGCTACACCTTCTATTTCCAGTTCACGCTGTATTTTCATTATCCTCAAACGGATAGAATCAAGATACAGATTTAGTTCCTTGTACTCACGCTTCTTTTCCAGAGCCTTTCCTTTTGCCACACTCCAAAATTCCGGAAGAATTGTTTTCTTCACTGAAGCGTCAACCCGGACTCCATTCACTGTAATTCTCATCATTATCGGAGCCTCACCGTTCCGATTCAATTTCGTCCTACGAATGTAGAACAATAGACAAAATGTTGTTCTTTCCATCTTACTTGTTTTTAATCACAAAACTAAATTTCCAAGAGCAACAAGTCAAGATGCAAAATACTGATAAACAATGAATTATTTACTTAATAGGTGTACCTGACATTGAAAGCAAACAGGTACACCGAATAGTACACCGAAAGAATGCTTTGATATGCTTATTTTTGCTATGCACCAAAAACAAAAAATCCCCGTAAAGTATTAATTTACAGGGATTTTCTTTGTTTTGCAATTCTTTCCAGCGGAGAGACAGGGATTCGAACCCCGGGTACCTCGCAGTACAACGGTTTTCAAGACCGCCGCAATCGACCACTCTGCCACCTCTCCAAGACTTCTTTTCAGAAGTGCTTTCCGTTGAAAGCGTTGCAAAGGTACGACTTTATTTTAAATAAGCAAATAGTTTACCAGTTTTTTTGCTATAAAATTTTCAAATCGTATTTTTGCATACGAATAATAAACGAAAGAAATAAATCATGATATACCCTCAGAATTTCGAACAGAAAATAGGTTTCGATTCCATCCGTCATTTACTAAAAGAGAAATGTCTCAGCACATTAGGTCAAGAAAGAGTAGATGAAATGAACTTCTCAGAATCCTTTAAGGATATTAATGAATGGCTGGAACAGGTGATGGAATTCATACGCATCATACAAGAGGAAGACAGTTTTCCCGACCAATATTTTTTTGATGTACGCCCATCACTAAAACGTATCCGCGTAGAAGGTATGTATTTGGATGAGCAAGAACTGTTTGATTTACGCCGTTCTTTAGAAACAATTCGTGATATCATCCATTTTCTGACACTGACCCCGAATGACGAAGAACAAGAAAAAGAAAACTCCCCCTACCCTGCCCTACAAAAACTGGCAGGAGATATTATCGTGTTTCCTCAACTCATTACGCGTATTAACAACATCTTAGACAAATTCGGAAAAATCAAAGACAACGCTTCTTCCGAATTATTACGCATCCGCAGAGAGTTGGCCTCGACAGCCGGAAGCATATCACGCAGTTTGAATGCAATTCTACGCAACGCTCAAGCAGAAGGTTATGTTGATAAAGATGTAACTCCTACCATGCGTGACGGAAGACTCGTCATCCCTGTCGCACCGGGATTAAAACGGAAAATCAAGGGAATTGTACACGATGAATCATCCACTGGCAAAACAGTTTTCATAGAACCGGCCGAAGTAGTGGAAGCAAACAATAGAATACGGGAATTGGAAGGAGAAGAACGCCGGGAAATCATCCGTATCCTGACAGATTTCTCTATCATAGTCCGTCCACAGGTCCCCGCCATCCTCCAGTCATACGAGTTTTTGGCAGAAATTGATTTTATCCGTGCCAAAGCCCATTTTTCAATTCAGACGAACGCCACCAAACCATCATTGGAAGACAAACAGATTTTGGATTGGACCATGGCCATACACCCACTATTACAACTCTCGCTGGCCAAGCATAATAAAAAGGTTGTTCCTCTAGATATAGAACTAACTCAAAATCAACGTATCCTAATTATATCCGGACCGAATGCCGGAGGTAAATCCGTTTGTCTGAAGACTGTGGGATTACTACAATATATGTTACAATGTGGTATGCCGGTTCCGATGCATGAACGTAGCCATGCCGGATTATTCGGCAGTATCTTTATAGACATAGGTGACGAACAAAGTATCGAAGACGATCTGAGTACCTACTCCTCACACCTTACCAACATGAAAACAATGATGAAAAGCTGTAACGAACGCAGCCTTATCCTCATTGATGAATTCGGCGGAGGTACAGAACCACAAATTGGAGGAGCCATAGCTGAAGCTGTGTTGAAACGTTTCAATGAAAAGGGCACATTCGGCGTTATCACTACTCATTATCAAAATTTGAAACATTTTGCCGAAGATCACGAAGGAGTGGTTAATGGCGCCATGTTATATGACAGGCATTTAATGCAAGCTTTATTCCAATTACAAATAGGAAATCCGGGAAGTTCATTTGCAGTAGAAATAGCTAGGAAAATAGGTTTACCGGAAGAAGTAATAGCCGACGCATCCGAAATTGTAGGGAGTGAATATATCAATGCTGATAAATATCTACAAGATATCGTACGTGACAAACGTTATTGGGAAACCAAGCGTCAGAACATCCGCAAACGAGAAAAACAGATGGAAGAAACCATCGCCAAATACGAAGAAGAACTACAGGAACTGGAGAAAAGTCGTAAAGAGATTTTGCGAAAGGCCAAAGAAGATGCGGAAAAATTGTTACAGGAATCAAATGCCCGAATTGAAAATACCATCCGTATCATCAAGGAAGCACAAGCCGATAAAGAACGTACACAATCGGCACGTCAGGAACTGACTGATTTTAAAAATCAGATAGAAGATATCGAGAAAAAGAACAAGGAAGATGAAATCATCCGGAAAATGGAAAAACTCCGTGAAAAACAAGAGCGGAAAAAAAACAAAAAGGATAAAGCCAAGGCGGAATCTTCCCAACTGTCAATACCCAAAGAACAGCCTATCACTGTAGGTAGTACTGTAAAGATCAAAGGTCAATCCAGTGTCGGAGAAGTACTAGGAATTAATGGCAAAAATGCAATAGTTATGTTCGGAATGATAAAAACCAATGTAAAACTGGATAAGCTGGAACGTAGCACACCAATACAGCCCACCCAGAAAACAATGGTAAAAAGTACCTTCGTCAGCAGTGAAACACAAGATCGGGTATATGAAAAGAAACTAAATTTCAAACAAGATATTGATGTACGCGGTATGCGTGGCGATGAAGCTATACAGGCAGTAACTTATTTTATCGATGATGCCATACTATTGGGAATAGACCGTGTACGTATCCTTCACGGAACAGGTACAGGCATACTACGCACCCTGATTCGCAGCTATTTGGGAAGTGTTCCAGGAGTAGCACACTATCAAGACGAACACGTACAATTTGGTGGGGCAGGTATTACTGTAGTAGACTTAAAATAAACACATAGCGGATTTGCAAATTTGAGCAAAGCGTAGCGAATTAGCTGAAATAGCGTTCGTTACGCTATATTTTTCTCTTGGCGAAAAGCCAAAGAAAACCACGATACAGCCAAACGGTGCAGAAGTTCAGTTACCACCTCATTACCCCCGTAACGGGTACGGATTTCTTGCTAAATGGTTCTTTTTCTGCGATTTGCGTAATTCTACATAGCTGTCGGTAACTCACTATAAACTAATTTTGTAACCCAAAAAAGGAGTGAGTTATGCGAAGTACATTCAAGGTCTTATTTTACGTGAAGAAAGGCAGCGAGAAGCCCAACGGCAACCTGCCTTTGATGTGCCGCCTTACGGTGGACGGAGAGATTAAACAGTTTAGTTGCAAGATGGACGTTCCCCTGCGGTTGTGGGACGTGAAGAACAACCGTGCTTCGGGCAAGAGCGTCGAAGCGCAGAGAATCAACCTCGCGGTGGATAAAATCCGTGTGGAGGTAAACCGACGCTATCAAGAACTGATGCAGACGGACGGGTATGTTACCGCCGCCAAGCTCAAAGACGCCTATCTCGGTATCGGCGTCAAGCAGGAAACCTTGCTGAAACTGTTCGAGCAGCACAACGCCGAGTTCGCCAAGAAAGTCGGGCACAGCAGGGCGCAGGGGACATTCACCCGTTATCGGACGGTCTGCAACCACATTCGGGAGTTTCTGCCCCATACCTACAAGCGTGAGGATATTCCGCTAAAGGAACTCAACCTCACATTCATCAACGACTTCGAGTATTTCCTGCGCACGAAGAAGAAATGCCGCACCAATACCGTGTGGGGCTACATGATCGTGCTGAAACACATCGTTTCCATAGCGAGGAACGACGGGCGTCTGCCGTTCAATCCCTTTGCAGGGTACATCAACTCGCCCGAAAGCGTCAATAGAGGCTACCTTACCCAAAAGGAGATACAGACGCTCATGGACGCACTGATGAAGAACACCTACCATGAACTTGTACGGGACTTGTTCGTCTTTTCTGTTTTCACGGGTTTGGCGTACTCGGACGTAAAGAACCTCACCGCCGACCGCCTGCAAACATTCTTCGACGGCAACCTATGGATCATCACCCGACGGAAGAAAACCAACACCGAATCGAATATCCGTCTTTTGGACGTTCCCAAACGCATCATCGAGAAGTATAGGGGACTGACAAAGGACGGTTGTGTGTTTCCCGTTCCGAGCAACGGCAGTTATAACAAGATACTCAAAGAGATAGGCAGACAATGCGGCTTCAAGGTGCGGCTGACCTATCATGTTGCCCGACACACGAACGCCACGACCGTACTTCTGTCGCACGGCGTACCCATCGAAACCGTGAGCCGCCTATTGGGGCACACGAACATCAAAACCACCCCAATTTACGCCAAAATCACCGTCCAGAAGATAAGCCAAGACATGGAAACCTTATCGTACAAGCTGGAGGAGATGGAGAAGAACATCTGCCGAGCCATTTAGTCACCTTAAAACAGCATACCGATGAAAGAAGAAAGGAACATCATCACGATAGATGAATACGGCAATATCTCCCTGCCGACCGACATAGGCGCAACCGCCATGACCGAGTGGGAAATCTGCGAACTGTTCGGGATTGTCGCCCCGACGGTTCGGGCAAGTATAAAGGCACTCTGCAAGAGCGGAGTTTTGAGATAGGAGCAGCATAGAGGTTTACGACCTCGAAACGATAGCCGTCCTCGCTTTCCGTATCGAATCGTTCGGGGCGACGAAAGTCCGCAAAGTGTTGTTGGAGAGAATAACGCACCGGCGAAAAGAGAAAACGACGGTTATCGTATCTGTCGTTGCCGACACCGAGCCGAGCCGCCGATAGATGGCGTAACGGTCTGTCGGTCGGGGTATCAGTCCGTCATACATTCATACGGTCATACCGTCGCACGGACGGAAAGGGGCTGTTTCCCGACCGAAAGGGGGAAATAATAAGGTGGGGTTATACGGGTAAGCAGGCGGCAGGGAGAGCTACCGCCGAAAGACCGCCGACACGCCGCAGGGTATTTACGGAGAAAATACCGTAGCTTATTAGGGAATTTTCCGAGCCGCAATACTCCGTATCGCTGAAAATTCCCCAATAAGGCAAGGGGCAAGCCCCATCGGGGACGGCTATTTGCCGCCCCCGAAGATACGAAGAATCATTGTTTCACAAGCTAAAAAAGAAAGGAATATATATGGGTTTCGTAGTATTGCACATGGAAAAGGCGCACGGCAGCGACAGCGGAACGACCGCCCACATCGAGTATTTCATCATCCCGAAGAACGCAGACCCGACACGGACGCACCTGAACCGAAAACTCGTTGCGTACCCCGACGGGATTAAAGACCGTTCGGCAGCTATACAGAGAAGATTGGAAGAAACGGGACTGACACGCAAAATCGGAAACAACCAAGTACGGGCAATCCGCATTACCGTGTCGGGAACGCACGAGGACATGGAACGCATCGAAAGGGAGGGGCGTTTGGACGAGTGGTGCGCCGACAATATGAAATACTTCACCGACACGTTCGGAAAGGAGAACATCGTGGCGGCGCACCTGCATAGGGACGAGGAAACGCCCCACATACACGTCACGCTCGTCCCCATCGTCAAGGGAGAGCGCAAACACCGCAAACGGGAGGAACAGACAAAGAAGCGATACCGCAAGAAGCCGACCGACACCGTAAGACTGTGCGCAGACGATATTATGACACGACTGAAATTAAAGTCCTACCAAGATACCTATGCCGAAGCGATGGCGAAATACGGGCTGCAAAGAGGCATAGACGGCTCGAAGGCACGGCACAAGTCCACGCAGCAGTATTACAATGAAACGAAGAAACTCGCCGACAGCCTCAAAGCGGAGGTCGTGGATTTGCAGCGTCAGAAAGAAACGGCGCAGGAGGAACTCAAACGGGCGAAAAAAGAGATACAGACCGAGAAGCTGAAAGAGGCAGAGACCACCGCAGCCGCCAACATCGCCGAAAGTGTCGGTTATCTTTTCGGTAGTAACAAGGTCAAGACGCTGGAGAGGGAGAACACCGCCCTGCATAGGGAGGTGGCCACGCACGGGGAAGCCATCGAAGCCCTGCAAACCCGAATACAGACCATGCAGGCAGACCACAACCGACAAATGGCGGAAGTAGAGCGGAAGCACCGCAGGGAGATAGCGGACAAGGAAGCGAGGCACAAGCAGGAAATATCGTTTCTGAAAACGGTAATCGCAAGGGCGGCGGCATGGTTTCCCTATTTCCGTGAAATGCTCCGTATTGAAAACCTATGCCGCCTTGTCGGGTTCAGCGACGGGCAGATCGCAACGCTCGTCAAGGGAAAACCGTTGGAGTATGCAGGGGAACTCTACTCGGAGGAACACAAACGGAAATTCACGACCGAAAAGGCAGGGTTTCAAGTGCTGAAAGCCCCCACGGACGGGACGAAACTGGTTCTTGCCATCGACCGAAAGCCCATAACCGAATGATTTAAAAAGCAATTCGACAAGCTAAGGCAGAATATACATCGCCCCATGCAGCCGCAAAGGAAAGGAAAGGGGATAAAACTGTAATTCCTTCATTACATTAAAGTACAATAAAAAGTGCTGTTCATAAACGGCTAATGTGCGGTATTTTTGCTAATTTTACATCGAATATGAAGAATGAAAAGCAAAAGAGATATAAACACTATATGAAAACAAAGTGATTAATCTTACAGAATTAAATAATTGAAAATAACATCTTTACATAAGATGATTGAAGAGAAGAACTATTACGGAAACCTTTGTACAGAGATGTACGAAATCTTGCATGCAGAAGCACCGCAAGACGAATTGAATTTTTATCTTTCTTATGCTGAAAAAGGAAAAAAGATTTTAGAACCTTTATGCGGCAGTGGACGTTTTCTTGTTCCATTCGTGGAAAGAGGGCTTGATATAAGTGGCATAGACTTATCCAATGAAATGTTACAAAAGTTAAAACAGAAATTGCCTGAGGCAAAAGTCGTTCAAGCTGATATTATAAAATATTCTCCAAGAGAGAAGTTTGATTATATATTTATCAGCTCGGGCTCTGTGTCATTATTTACCGATACTGATTTGTGTAAACAAATCTTGTGCAGAATAAAAGAATGGTTGTCTCCAATGGGTAAGTTTGTATTTGCTGTTGATACAATCGCCAATAGATGTACAGATGACAATGATTATGCGATTGCGGTTTCTGTAAAGACAAAGGAGAATTTTGAACTGGTGTTAAAGTCGAAGAACCATTACGATGAACAAAGTCAGACCCAGCTCTCTCCCGGAATTTATGAAATGTATAGTGATACGAAATTGATTCAAAGCGAATTTATGGATTTCCAGACGCACCTTTATAAGTATGGTGAAATGGAAGAATATTTGAAAGAAGTCGGGTTTACTCAAGTCAAAACTTATTCTTCTTTTGACAAGGAAATAGCCATTAACGATCGATGTGAAATGTTTTTATTTGAATGCAGCTTATAATATGAATACCCCCACAATAAAAACTGACAGATTGATTCTAAGGAAATTTCTGGAAAACGATATAGAGGCTCTTTTCCTTATTTTGAAAGACAAAGAAGTCAATAAGTTCCTTCCTTGGTATTCTCTAAAAGATATCGAAGAAACCAAAAAATTCTATGCGGAAAGGTATGCAGCCAAATATGAACAACCTCAAGCATACGCTTATGCCATTTGTCTGAAAGACGACAATTTTCCAATAGGATATGTTAAAGTTGATATGGAAGAGCACCATGATTTTGGTTATGGGCTCCGTAAAGAATTTTGGCACAGAGGTATCGCTTCGGAGGCTGGCAAGGCTGTTGTCGAACAAGTAAAGAAAGATGGATTACCGTACATTACTGCCACACATGACAGGAACAATCCAAGAAGCGGTAATGTAATGCAGGCTTGCGGTATGAAATACTGCTACACGTATGAGGAATTGTGGCAACCTAAGAATTTTTTGGTCGCATTCAGAATGTATCAACTGAACTTTACAAAAGGGCAGGATTGGATATACCAAAAATATTGGGAGGAACATCCTAACCATTTTATTGAAGAGTTGTAACCCTATTGGATAGTGGGTTATTTTTGCTATATTAGTTATGATTATTTTGATTGCTGGTGACACGCATACGGGAAAAACCTTGCTTGCACAAAGACTGTTGGAGAAATACAAATATCCCTATCTGTCAATAGACCATCTGAAAATGGGACTTATTAGGAGCGGGCAGTGTGGTCTTTCCGCTGATAGCAGTGATGCAGAACTGACGGAATATCTGTGGCCGATTGTTCGGGAAATGATAAAGACCTGTATTGAAAATTCTCAGAACCAGATTGTGGAGGGCTGCTATATTCCGTTTGGTTGGGAAAAAGATTTCTCCCTTGAAGATTTGCGACAAATCAAGTATATCTGTTTAATATTCAGTAAAAAATATATAGAAACTCATTTGGATGATATTCTTCGATTTGAAAAAGTAATAGAGAAACGATTGTCTTCTGATGTAATCTTAGACGAGATAATAAAAACAAACGAGTATAACTTGGAACAATGTGTGTTACGACACTATAACCATATTCTGATTGATGATACTTATCAAATTGACATTGAATGCATATAGTTTTTTGATTGGAACATTGTAGTTTTGAATATTTGTTCTAACTTTGCATTTAGAAGGGTTTATTTGACAGCATAGCAACGCAAAACGCTGAAATTCGCACAGTTGCCAAATCGTTACCTCTATTTCTCAAATAATTCGCTAAAAGTTTATTCTTCAATCGGTTAAGTCAAACCGATAAAAATCTAAAATAATATTTTAATAGAATAAGAGGCTGTTTTTAATTAATTTTCTCTATATTCGCACTAAAATTAGAGAAAATTAAAAGCAAAGGTGGCAGCTGGAACTTCTCATACAACTATAAGTATTAAGCTCAATGAGCAAGGGTTTCATGATATTTTCAATAAATATTATGTAACTCTATGCTTATTTGCCAATCAATATACAGAAAATCAAGAAACTTCAGCAGATATTGTACAAGATTCATTTGCCAAACTATGGCAAATAAGAGAAGATTTTTTTTATCTGCACCAAGTAAAAGCATTTTTATATACAGCTGTACGCAATAAAGCACTCAACGAACTGGAGCATTCAAAAGTAGTATATGAATACGCTCAAAATGTCATCGAAAAGAAAAAGGATTCCTTTTTTCACGATGCAATCGTTGAAGAGGAAACTTATCGTATCGTTTCTGAAGCCATAGATAAATTACCCGACCAAATGAAAGCCATTATGCAACTAGCTCTGGAAGGGAAAAAAAATGCAGAAATAGCAGACAGACTAAACATATCTACAGAAACAGTCCATACATTAAAGAAAATAGCCTACAAGAAACTCAGAGAGAACTTGAAAGACTACTATTACTTCCTCTTGTTCTTTATATAAAAAGACATTAATTTGTTTTTTTTCAAAAAAGTCGTTTTATTATTCACCCAAATTTCAAACAGACTTGTTTTATTATAAAAGAGATAAAAAACAGGTCAAAATATGATAAAACAAGATTTCTATATAGCCAACCTCATAGCAAGGTATCTGTCGGAAGAAATAACCCCGGAAGAAACAATAAAACTAACTACTTGGAGAGAAGAATCTACAGCGCACGAGATTTTATTCAAAAAAATTTGTGATGAAGAAAACCAAAAGCAGCATTTCCGGCAAAAAACGGCATTCAATCCTTCATTCGGATGGAAAGAAGTGGAAAAACGAATCAAAAGAAATAATAACAGAAGCAGATATATCAAAATAGTAAGTTATGCCGCAATCATTCTGTTACCTGTCCTTTTTGTAAGTATTTCCATGAAATTCACCTCGCCCGTTTCTCTTTCGGACAAACAGTTCATTGCACAATCCATTCTACCTGGGGAATCCAAAGCTATTCTGACATTGGAGAACGGCCAGACAATCCATATAAATAAAGAAACAGAGAGTCTGCTTGAGAAAATAGACGGAGCCCGAGTCCACATGGACTCTACAATGCTGAATTACCAAGTAACATCAAAAACAGCTAAAAAAAACAAGCCTGTATATAATAAAGTGGAAACTCCACGAGGTGGAGAATATGCTCTATTGTTAAGTGATGGAACAAAAGTGCATCTGAACGCAATGACCAGTCTCCGCTTTCCTGTGACATTTGATAACGGTCCACGCAAAGTGGAACTGGAAGGCGAGGCCTATTTTGAAGTCTGCAAAACAGGGCAACCATTTATAGTATGCACTCAAGGCATGCAAGTAGAAGTGTTGGGAACCACATTCAACATCTCTGCTTATCCACAGGAAGAGTATCAGACAACTTTGGTAAACGGTTCTGTCAAAGTAAATACAGAAACAGGAGAAAGCTGTATTTTAAAGCCCTCCCAGCAAGCTACCATCAGCCTTGGAAACAGCAGCATACAGATACGCATGGTAGATGCCGGATTTTATACCTCATGGATAAAAGGAAAAATTCATTTCAAAGACCAGCGATTGGAAGATATCATGAAAATACTATCACGCTGGTATGACATGGAAGTAATTTTTGCCAATGAGAAAATAAAAGACCTACGCTTCGGATGCAATGTAGATCGGTATTCGGAAATCACTCCATTTGTACGTTTGTTGGAAGAGACTCAAAAAGTACACGTAAAAGTCAATAACAAAACAATCACATTCTATAACTAATAAAAATGATGTATTATGGACAAAAAACACAACTACACCAATCACGGTAAAAGTAGTAAACGTTTGTGGATTACGTTCCTATTTTTCTGTATCATTACCACAGGTTTTATGCAGGCAGCCAACAAAGTGTTTGCACAAGCCACTGTCACAGCCTCATTCAAGAATGCCACGTTGAGTGAAATTCTTTGGGAAATCCAAAGACAAACCGACTTTACTTTTGTGTACAGCACCAATGATGTAAAACAAATAAAAGTCCAAAACCTAAATGTAAATAACGAAAAAATAGCCAATGTGCTTGATAAATGTCTTATGAATAGTGGTTTGACCTATTCAGTTCACAACGGCGTTATTGCTATCAAGCAAATTGAAAAAAAAGAGTCTGCTGTTCCTCAACAGAAAACAACATTAACCGGTACAGTATTGGATGAGACGGGAGAACCTATTATTGGAGCGAATATCTTAGTCAAAGGTACTACGAATGGAACTACTACAGATTTGAACGGGCACTTCTCATTAGATGTAGACCGTATACCTGCCACTTTGATTATCTCCTATATAGGTTATGGCAAGCAGGAAATTAAAGCCACTGCCGGAAAGACACTGAAAGTAGTCATGGCTCCTGATAATAATGTTATGGAAGAAGTGGTTGTTACCGGTTATGGTACCTTCAAGAAATCGGCATACGCAGGTTCTGCTTCTACTGTGAAGACAGGAGAATTAAAAGATTTACCCGTAGTTTCATTCTCCAGTTTGCTAGAAGGTAATGCTCCCGGAGTACAAGTCACTTCCAGTTCAGGTCAGCCTGGTGCCTCCACTTCTATCCGTATTCGTGGTATGGGTTCTTTCAATGCAAGCAATTCTCCACTATACGTAATCGATGGTGTTCCCGTCCAATCCGGTTCTGTTGCTGCTACCAGCTCCGACTCCGGATTTGACATAATGTCTACATTAAACAACTCGGATATTGAAAATATTACAGTAATAAAAGATGCTGCAGCAGCCTCCCTTTATGGTTCACGTGCTGCAAATGGAGTTATTTTAATCTCCACCAAGAAAGGAAAAAGCGGAAAAGCACAAATTTCATTAAAAGCAGACTGGGGTAGCAATGATTTCGCAATGGATTATCGCCCAGTTATGAGGGGAGAAGAACGACGTGAATATATTTACAATGGATTGATATTATATCAACAACGTAAACTAGCTGATAAAAATCCTAATATATCAGAGGAAGAGCTAATGTCACAAAGTAAAACTTATGCAGATGGGCAAATCGATAAATATGCTCCAATTCCATGGTGTGGTTTCACAGACTGGAATAAAGAGCTTTTCCAAAAGGGACATCATTCTACCTATGAAGCATCACTAGCCGGTGGCAGCGATAAATTTAAATATTACTCTTCTTTATCATATATGAAGCAGAACGGTATTGTACAAGGTTCCGGTTTGGAACGTGTAACAGGGCGTTTGAACGCAGATTTCAGTGCAACAGACAAATTGACTGTAGGCGCCAAGATACTTTTCTCAAATGTAAATCAGAGTGTTTATGACGAAGGATTCACTTATACATCTCCTTTCTATTCCTCACGTAATTGGGCTACTCCTTCAGATCCGGTCTACAATGAAGATGGCAGTTGGAATCGTAAATTTATTCGTAAAGCCAATGACCGCAACCCCAAATTATCAGCTGAATACGATTATAAACATGAAAAAATGCTACGCGCATTCAATACGCTTTATGCCGAATACGAAATCATAAAAAATCTGAAATTCAAAACAACATTCAGTTATGATTACACTACTGTAAAAGGTGAGAAATGGTATGACCCACGTACTTCCAACGGTGAAGATGAAAATGGAGAAGTAGTAAAACGCATAAGAGAATATAAAAAAATGGTATGGAGTAACACCTTAAGCTATTTAACTACTTTCAACAACATTCATCATTTGGACTTTCTTGCCGGATATGAAATTGATGATACCTACAATGACTATTTATCAGGGGAAGCTTACAATTTTACAACTCCCGACAAACATGCCATTAGTAATGGAATGAAAACAGTATCTGTAGGGGGAAGTGATTCAAGGTACAGACTGGTATCCTATTTAAGCCGTTTGAATTACGATTACAAAAATAAATATTATCTAGGAGCTAGTTTTCGTGTTGATGGCAGTTCACGTTTGCACCGTGACAATCGTTGGGGAACATTTTGGTCTGTATCCGGAGCATGGCGTACTATTGAAGAAGAATTTATGCAACCTGTAAAAGATTGGTTGACAGACTTGCGTATAAGAGCATCATACGGTGTAAACGGTACTCTTCCTTCTGATTATTTCGGCTATATGGGATTAAGCTCCATTAGTGGTGGTTACTTGGAGCAACCCGGTATTCAAATGTCCCAAATTGCAAATCCTAATCTGAAATGGGAAACCAATTATAATATGAATATTGGCTTGGATTTTGTTTTTTGGGATCGTCTGAACTTCACGATTGAATATTATACCCGTACAACTAAAAACTTATTAATGGACTGTCCTGTATCCATGACAACAGGATTTAGTAGTTATTTAATGAATATAGGTGAAGTGAAAAATAAAGGTATTGAATTAACTATTAATTCCACTAATATTAAAATAAAAGACTTTAGCTGGAATACAACTTTCAATTTAGGTCATAACTCCAATAAAGTTGTAAAATTAGATGGCGAACAGACACAAATTGTCAGTGGAACCCAAATACACAAAGTAGGAAGTTCTTATCGTACATTCTATGTACAAGAATTTGCGGGCATCAATCCTGAAACAGGAAATCCTCTATTCTATACCAATGAATTGGATGAGAACGGAAATTATATAAAAGAAATTACCGAGAACTCTAAAAATGCACAATTCATTCCTTATAAACATGCAGAACCAACTGTTAACGGAGGTATCTCTAATTCATTGCGTTATAAATGGCTTGATTTAAATTTCTTATTCTCCTATCAATTCGGAGGATATTCTTATGATACTTGGGCACAAAAGACAGAACATGGCGGTTACGATTCCTATGCAAACATTCCGACTTATTATCGTGATAGCTGGAAAAAGCCAGGTGATCAAACCAATATAGAAGTATATATGCCGGGTAAATCATCTTCTGTATCAATGCATAAAATAACAAGTAGCCGCCGTATCCACAGTACTGATTATTTCCGCTTAAAAAATATCACATTCGGCATTACGTTACCTAAAGAATGGACAAATAAAATCAATATAGGAAATGTTCGTTTTTATGCATCAGCAAGCAATTTATGGACATGGGCGGCCTATGACAATTATGATCCTGAAGCTGTTAGTGCCGGTAGTGCAACTCAAACCACACCGCCTTTAAAAACCGTTACTTTTGGTCTCAACATCAATTTTTAACCACTAAAAAACAACAATATGAGAACATTACATAATTTTTTATCAATAGTCTTATCCATCGGATTGTTTACTTCATGTGGAAACGATTGGTTGGATTTAGAACCGTCCACACAAATTCCAACAGAAACGAGTATCAAATCTCTCTCCGACATTGATTATTCACTAAACGCCATTTATGCGACAATGCGTAATGCCTATGCGTATTCCGGGCGTTTAATCTACTACGGAGATGTAACAGGAGATGACATGCAAGCTGTACAATCAACTTGTAGAACAGCTCACTATTACCAAATGGATTGGTTACCTGCAAATGGACCAAGTACACACTGGTCATATCTTTATTCCATCATTCAAAACTGTAATGTAATTTTAGACGGCATTGACAATATCGAAATTCTTCCAAACGATGAAGATGAGCATATCTTCCGCAATGATTTGGAAGGACAAGCATTAGCAATACGTGGTCTGGCCCTTTTTGACCTTACGCGCTTCTTCGGATATACTTATTTAAAAGATAACGGAGCCTCTTTAGGAGTACCTATCATCACTTCAGCATCAGCCACTGCCGACAGTAAGCCTTCACGTAACACTGTAGCTGAATGTTATGATCAAATAATCAAAGACTTAAAGAATGCGGCTAGTTTAATGATACCCACATATTCATGGTCAGGTACTAGTTTGAATCAAAAAGATTTATCCTTAAATAAGAAAGGTAAAATCAGTAAATGGGGCACATTAACTTTGTTAAGTCGGGCATATCTGTATATGGGGAAGAACAGTGAAGCTTTACAAGCTGCAGAAGAAGCAATAAAAGGATCGGAAGCCAATAAATACCAATTATGGAATACCGAAGAATATCCCACTGTATGGGGTACGGAAGCCTCCGAAGCAAATCCGGGAGAAATTCTCTTCGAAATAGTCAATACTACTACCGAAAGCCCCGGCAATGAAAGTATGGGATATCTAACTTCTCCAAAAGGATATCAAGATATGTGCATTACAGTCAGTTTTTATCACCATCTGTTAGAAACGCCTAATGATGTACGCATTAAGTTATTAGTTAATCAAGACAAAAAAGTAATGTATTTGAATAAGTATCAACCACAACCTGGAGAAAATATTATGGATGCCAATATTCCTATAGTACGTCTTTCCGAAACTTACTTAAATGCAGCCGAAGCAGCCGTGAAAAACGGAGATGCAACAAAAGCTGCAAAATACCTGAAAGCCATCGCACTCCGAGGAAATCCGGACTATACGATGCCCGCAAAGGTTACCCTTGATGATGTTCTAGAAGAACGCAGGAAAGAACTCATTGGTGAAGGGCACCGCATGTTTGACTTATTACGTAATAACTTACGAGTAACTCGTATTAACGAAACAGACGATATGATGAAAGAGGTAGTGCATTTCGCTGACGAAAAAACATCTATGGATTTCGACAGAAACTATTATCGTACAATATTACCTATTCCTCAAAAAGAAATTAATGCTAATTCTAATATTGTACAAACACCAGAATATCTGAAATAATAGTCAACACAAATTGATAAACTCTAACTGAATTATAAATCAAATCGATGACAAGCAAGACTAATTTTATCAACTACTTTCTTCTTGCATTTACCCTCGCATTCATCAGTTCCGGCCTTAGTGCCGGAACTCTTGATTTCAAAGACCAGAAGAAAGACAAAGAGAAAAAAGAAGAATTAACAGCCGACGGTCCATACGTATTGTATCAGCCTGACGGCCAAATCAGAGTAATCAATGTAGATAAGAAAGGGAATATCATTGATACCACTTATACCACATTACCTCAAAACTTTACCCTGCATGTGACAGACCACAAAGGCAGGTTTCCATTTGATGTAAAACTACACCCGGTAAAACGTCCCGGATGGAATTATCCTCAGGCAGACAAAGTTTTTGTCATGTCCGACCCTCATGGAAGGCTGGACTGTGTAATCAGCCTGTTACAAGGCAACCATATCATTGATAAAGACTACAAATGGAGCTTCGGGAAAAACCATCTGATGATTATCGGTGATATTTTTGACAGAGGAAAAGATGTACCGCAAATCTTCTGGCTATTCTACAAACTGGAAGAGGAAGCAGCCAAAGCCGGAGGACACGTATCGTTCATGCTGGGAAATCATGAACCGATGGTACTGGCCAATGACCTCCGATACACCAAAGAAAAATATAAAATATTGGCTGAAAAACTAAAAATGAAGTACCCCCGGCTATTCGGTCCTGATACCGAACTGGGCAGATGGTTGGGAACCCGTAACACCATGCAAATGATAGGTAACGACCTATATGTGCATGCCGGACTAGGCAAAGACTTCTATGACAAGAACTTGAGCATCCCCACTGTCAATGAAGAAATGAGCAAAGGACTATTTATGACGAAAAAAGAACGTAAAGCGCTTTCTCCACTCACAGCCTTCCTGTATGGAAACAGCGGGCCCATCTGGTATCGCGGACTGGTACGCACCGATGTCAAATACAATCCGCTGGTAAAAGACTCCCTAGAAATGCTTATGGACCGTTATAAGGCAAAACACATTATTGTGGGACATACCATTTTCAAAGATATTTCCACTTTCTATAACGGAAAGGTTATCGGAGTAAATGTAGACAATAAAGAAAACCGGGAAAAAAAGCGCGGACGTGCCATGCTGATTGAAAATAATCAGTATTTTGTCGTTGGTGACAAAGGTATACAAAGACAATTAGAATAAAGACAATACACCAAATCCTACCGGTGGTTTTCCAAACTCTCCTGACAACTTTCCTATTTGTCAAGAGAGTTTTTCTTTTCCTTTTTTGCTAGTTTCCTCCTTTTATTTTATACCTTTGTTCCTCATAATAACTAACCTTATAAAACGAAATGAAATCTATCCGAGAACTATACCGCATCGGCACCGGTCCGTCCAGCAGTCATACTATGGGACCGCGCAAGGCTGCTGAAATCTTCTTAGGAAAACATCCCGAAGCCAAAGCTTTTCAAGTTACTCTTTATGGAAGCCTCGCCGCTACCGGTAAAGGACACATGACCGATGTAGCCATTTTAGATACATTGCAACCGCATGCGCCTACAGAAATTATCTGGAAAGCCCATGTCTTCTATCCGTTTCATCCCAATGGGATGACTTTCAAATCTTTGAATGAAAAAGGAAAAGTGACAGATGAATGGACTGTTTTCAGTGTAGGCGGAGGTGCTCTAGCCGAAGAAGGGCACGACAAAGGCTCAACTCCGGAAATCTATGATATGAACCGTATGAGTGAAATCCTCTACTGGTGTGAACGTACCGGGCGCAATTACTGGGAATACGTCCAGCAATGTGAAGACAAAGACATTTGGGACTATCTGGCAGAAGTATGGAAAACCATGAGAGAAGCCATTGAGCGTGGTTTGGATCAAGAAGGCGTATTACCCGGCCCACTTAATCTGCGCAGAAAAGCCTCCACCTATTATATTAAGGCAAAAGGTTATAAGGACAATCTGCGTTCCCGCGGGTTAGTCTTCTCATACGCTCTGGCAGTCAGTGAAGAAAACGCCTCAGGTGGCAAAATCGTCACAGCCCCTACTTGCGGATCATGCGGAGTGGTTCCGGCTGTACTTTATCACTTGCAAAAAAGCCGTGACTTCAGCGATATGCGGATTTTAAGAGCACTGGCTACTGCCGGATTGATAGGAAATATAGTAAAACACAACGCCTCCATTTCCGGAGCCGAAGCCGGTTGCCAGGCAGAAGTAGGAGTGGCCTGTTCAATGGCATCCGCCGCTGCCAGCCAATTATTCGGAGGTAGCCCGGCCCAGATAGAGTATGCAGCCGAAATGGGCTTGGAGCATCACTTGGGAATGACTTGCGATCCGGTATGCGGATTGGTACAAATCCCTTGTATCGAAAGAAATGCCTATGCGGCAGCCCGAGCTCTTGACGCCAATATCTATTCTGCCTTTACAGACGGTAATCACCGTGTATCCTTTGACAAAGTGGTGGAAGTAATGAAACAGACCGGCCATGATCTTCCTTCCTTATATAAAGAAACCAGCGAAGGTGGTCTGGCAAAGGATTACGAGCCGATGGATTAATAACAGGGAAAAGACCGAGAACTGTATTTATAATACATAAAAGGGTGAATCAGAACTCGTTGCGACCATCATTTTCAATGCTGATAATAAAAAGATAGTTCAATTTGTTCCTGATACACCCTCTTATGGCATCATTACTATAATGAGAGATAGTTCCCCTATTACAGAAAAAATCTTTTTTAATCGCTCAACTTCAAGAATCCTCCAAACTGATCAAAGTCTACTTCCAATCCATTTTCCAATGTCAGTTCATATCCCTTGCGGTTACGTTCTATCTTCACCGTTTTATGCCCGTTATAATTAGCCTTCATATATTTAGAAATAGCCTGAGGGATAAAAGTAGAAGGAACCGCCTTGTTCTTGCAATCTATCTCAAGCCACTCTCCCTTTGAATTGAACTCCAATTCAATGCCATCGGCCAATTTTACATCATAGGAAGTGCTCTGAAACAAGTCCTTTTCAATCTTGATATACGCAACTTTAGTCTGAGAGAAATGTTTGCCAATCATTTCACGTGCGGCAACAGGAAGCTTATTCACATCGCGGGTCACGACATCGCCCGCCATGGCGAACTGAAGAGAGCATACCAGCATAGCCATTAAAAATAAAATCTTTCTCATAATCTAATTTATTCTTTAGTTAGTTAATGCCATACCAACAACTAACCGCCTAAAAAGATTATGACGCGAAAAATTATTCCTGTATTTTAGATTTAATTAAGGCTGTCTCCCAACATAGGAGGAAGCTCCTCCATATCCTCATTTTTAGATATGCTCATTTTTCCTTCAGGAGTAATAGTGATAGAGAAAGGAATATACAAATCTGTCTGAGGATAACTCACACTGGCAGCCAATATGATATTTTTTCCCTCACGGGTCTTCTCTTCATCAAATACCACGCCCTCCAATATAAAATGACGGAGATGATCAGCACTTACGAATCCTGAGAAACTTTGCTTGGTAAAAGTTTTGGCAAAGACCCGACTCCCATTTTCACGGGAAATTCTAACGACGATACGATTATCGGCAAAAATCCCCAAATCACTTTTGACTGAAGGCAGGGAATCACTGGGAGCACGCTCTATAAACAAATTATATTTTTTTCCGCCACTGACAATATGCTGGTCAATACGTGAAACCTGCATACGCTGCAAACCTGTCACATGATCCACACTGTCTATCTGGAACATCAATTGTTCTGCATCAACGGAAGTCTCTTTCTTACCTCCGCAAGCGGCCATTACAACCAGTAAAACGACAAATAAAAAATATATCTGTTTCATCTAAATCTCGATTTCTAGGTGACAAAGTAACAAAAAGTAACGGACACTCACAAGAAAACCTCTATAAAAAGCGAAAACCGGGCAATATCACATTGGCCGGCCTTCAGAGAAAACTAAAAACTAAACTAAATTATTTATTAAATTAGACTAAACCCAAAAGAAAAGGTTTAATCTCACTTAGAAAAAAAATATTCTTTCTTTGAAAGGCATTCCTACTACAACGCCTTCCAAAAATCCATAAAATTCTTATAAAGCCCATAGCAGACCAACTGATCTTCTTCTTCCAACTCATAATTTTCCTCAAAATGATTCTCCACCTGATGCTCCAATATCGAGATACCCAAACCATTCAGCACTTGCTCCCCTTTTATCAATGCAATGATTTTCATATTGAATTCCGTTTCTAATGACAGATCACTCACCTTATAGCCTACAAAACAAGAAGGAAGTTTGAACTTCATCACATAATGTTCCTCGTCAATCTGAAAAGACTCCACATTGACGTGTAAATCCAATAACCGGACCAAACTGCGTGCCGCTTCTTTCTCCGGCGTCAGAATACTATCTAAATTAAAAGCCTCAAGCACGGTCTTATGCACATCATCTACCGCACGGGCATAGATATGTTTCACTCCTTTCTTTTTCAGCAGTGCCACCACACGCACAGAAGCACCAAAATTCTCGCCGATAGCAACAATAACCACATCCACATCTTTCAGTGGCAGCACACTGAGCGATTGTTCGTCCGTAGCATCAATAATAAAAGAAGTCGCGATTTTGTCCTTCAACACATCCACACGATGCTCGTTTGTATCCACTCCTATCACCTCATGTCCCAATACGGAAAGCTCTTCGGCCAACACACCGCCGTAATTTCCTAAACCAATAATAATGTATTTCATAACTAGTTGATTATGATGTTATCACTCGGATATTTATATTTCGTTATTTTTTTCTGTTTAATAAGGCTGGATATCAAAGTAAGCACCCCTACTCGTCCGATAAACATCAGAACAATGACAATCAGTTTGCTGTCACTTCCCAAAGTAGGTGTCAGATCCAGGCTTGAACCTACCGTACTGAGTGCCGAAGTACACTCAAAAACCAACGCCATCACTGAAGCCTGCGGCTCTAGAATGCTTAAACTAAAGATACCCGCAAAAACAATCAGCAGATAAAGAATCAATGTGGCATTAGAACGCCGGATGGAATCATGAGATAACTCCCTGTTGAAAATATTAACTTTATCGGCACCTATAAGAATAGCACGCAAGTTCAACATGACTACAGCAAACACATTCACCTTCACACCACCGGCCGTAGACTGCGTACCGCCGCCAATCATCATCAGCACCACCATCAGCAGCAACGTCTGCACACTGAAAGTAGTCATGCCCACACTTGAAAATCCTGCCGTACGGGGACAAGTCGCATTAAAGAAGCCCTGCACCCATTTCTCTGTAACCGTCATTCCCGCAAAAGCATGATTCCATTCGAAAATAACAATGGCCACAGTACCCGTCACTAGCAAGATAGCCGTCATAATCAATACAATACGGGTATTCAGGTTATATAAATGTATTTTACGGATTGTCCTCTTATTCTTTTTGACATAACGGTGATACAAGCGCTTGCTTTCATAAGAAACCGTCTCATACAGATTTACCAGTATCGGGAAACCTATACCTCCCAAAATAATCAGGAAAGAGATAGTGATATATAGCAAGTTATGATTATGAAGTACCAGTTCGTTACCTAAGTTTCCATACAAAGTAGAGAATCCAGCATTGCAAAAGGCAGAGATGGAATGGAAAGCAGAAAAAGCCAATTCCTCTTCAATATCCATACCCATAGTGCCATGTATACTTAAAAAAATAACCCCCATCCCTGCAGCCTCTATCGCCAATGTAAATCCTAATATATATAATAAGGTGGAAAGTAGCGAACTGAGTGACTGCGAGCTTACCATATCACGGACCACCAGCTGATTGTAGAGCGAAGTATTCCCCATAAAAAACATAGCAAAGAAACTGGTCAGAGTCATGACTCCCAAACCGCCGATTTGTATCAACATGATAATGATGAACAACCCCTCGGGCGTGAATGTAGAAGAAACATCGACCGAGACCAACCCCGTGACACAAGTGGCACTGGTAGCGGTAAACAGAGCATCGATAAAAGAAATACCATGATAAGTGGCACGCGGAAGCATCAGTAACGCCGCCCCTATCAGAATAAATATGAGAAAACTAGATGCAAAGATCAAAGATGGATTGGTGCGCCTGCCCAGCAGCCGGACTATCCCATTAGACAATTGCAACAGTGAAAGCAAAGTGAGCAGCACCACATGATATAAACGGCTGTGGAAAAAAGACCAGAAATCATGAATTCCCCCTTGCACCTCCGGTTCATGGAAAATAACCGGAATCAAAGTCAGATAAAGCATCAGACTCAGTATCCACGCCAGTCCCCGGTACTTCCGCTTCGTGTCCGAGTAATTTAATAAAAGATGCAGGGAAATATCAACCAGAAAAACAATCCAGACAAAATGATACAGCATGTTTATCACCTCCATTTCTTCAAAAGAAATAAGAAATCCATGCTCATAAACCAATGTAAGGATTAACAAAGCCGACATCATATAAGTTATCCCATCCATCCATTTCAGCAATCGCTCTATGTACGGTTTTACTAACTTCTTACGATAAATAAATAGTTTGTGTAAAGGTTCCATGTCGATATTATCTTGCATTAACAGAAAACAAACTTAATCAAAATATTCACATCTCTGTCTATAATAACAAATAACTTCGCATTTTTACTCTGACAGCCCCTTTTTTTATTGTTCCCGACAAAAAAGTAGTTGAAAATTAGTAAGGAATACTTTTTTTACCTAATTTTGACCGCAAAACTATTAAATTGAAAGATTATGAGCACAAAACAAAAACGTTTTATCTTACCAGAGGATGAAATTCCTAAATACTGGTACAACATACAGGCAGACATGAAGACCAAACCCATGCCGCCGTTGAATCCCAAAACCAAAGAAGCGCTGAAACCGGAAGACCTCTACCCCATTTTTGCTAAAGAACTTTGCAAACAGGAATTAAACCAGACAGACGCATGGATTGAAATCCCTGAAGCAGTGCGTGAAATGTACAAATACTATCGCAGCACACCATTGGTACGTGCCTACGGACTGGAAAAAGCACTAGGGACTCCCGCACATATTTATTTCAAAAATGAAAGTGTCAGCCCCATCGGCTCCCACAAACTGAACTCGGCTCTGGCCCAGGCATATTATTGCAAAGAAGAAGGTGTAACCAATGTCACGACAGAAACCGGTGCCGGACAATGGGGCGCTGCTCTATCGTATGCCGCAAAGGTATTCGGACTGGAAGCTGCCGTTTATCAAGTAAAAATCAGCTATAATCAAAAACCCTATCGCCGCAGCATCATGCAGACATTCGGAGCAACGGTCACCGCCTCTCCATCCATGTCTACCCGTGCCGGCAAAGATATCATTACCCGTAATCCCAATTATCAAGGTTCACTGGGAACGGCCATTTCCGAAGCTATCGAACTGGCAATGAGCACTCCCAACTGTAAATATACACTAGGGTCGGTATTAAGCCATGTCACACTGCATCAAACGGTTATCGGTCTGGAAGCCGAAAAGCAAATGGAAATGGCAGGCGAATATCCCGACATGATTATCGGTTGCTTTGGTGGTGGTTCCAATTTTGGAGGAATCTGTTTCCCCTTTATGCGCCACACTATCCTGAATGGAAAACAAACCCGATACATTGCTGCCGAACCGGCTTCGTGTCCGAAACTGACCCGTGGTAAATTCCAGTATGACTTTGGCGACGAAGCCGGATATACCCCGCTGCTGCCCATGTTTACACTGGGGCATAATTTCTCTCCGGCCAATATCCATGCGGGAGGTCTCCGTTATCACGGTGCAGGTGTCATCGTTTCACAATTATTGAAAGATAATTTGATGGAAGCTGTTGATATCCAGCAATTAGAATCCTTCCAGGCTGGTTGTTTGTTCGCACAAGCAGAAGGAATCATTCCGGCTCCCGAATCGTGCCATGCCATCGCTGCTGCCATACGCGAAGCGAATCAATGCAAAGAATCCGGCGAAGAAAAAGTGATCCTGTTCAACCTTTCAGGTCACGGACTGATTGATATGGCCTCATACGACCAATATCTGGCAGGTAACTTGATGAATTATGAGTTAAAAGACGAAGATATCCAGAAGAACCTGGATGAAATAAAAGACATGTAATCAGGGTATAAAATAACTGAAGGATACGGAAAGGATATATTATCCTATAAACTACGGCAAACTAAACAGTTGTATCCTTCAGGTTAAAGATTCTTTTACTGATAACTTCTATCTCCCAAGCTTGCGGAGTTAACTCCATAGCCTTTGGAGTTATCTCCATAAGCTTGGGAGTTAACTCCAAAGACTATGGAGATAGAAATAATGCGTTCAATCAGGTTTAGACATAAAATAAAAAAGGCTTAACCATACACATGAAAACACAAATCATTCCCACCTACAGGTTTACTATTAAAAGCATCACCACATCTCACTCAAAGCACAGGCTATAATTCAAAGCTGCGAAGCATTTTAATTTCATCCCTCCAAATGGTATCATCGGGAGTTTCAAGAATAACAGGCATATCGTTAAAACGGGAATCCTGCATGAAACGGCGAAAGAAATCAATACCAATCAGCCCCTTTCCGATACTGTCATGACGGTCTACCCGGCTGCCCAATGGTTTCTTTGAGTCATTCAAGTGAATGGCACACAAATAGTTTCCCCCCACGACTTCATCAAACTCGGTAAAGACCCAGTCATATTCATTCGCAATATCATAACCGGCGGTATAGGTATGGCAAGTATCCAGACAGACTCCCACACGAGATTTATCCTCCACCTTATCTATAATATATCTCAAATGCCAGAATTCATTTCCCACATTACTTCCCTGTCCGGCTGTATTCTCAATCACAGCAGTCACACCGGTCGTCTTATCCAAAGTCATATTGACAGACTCGGCAATCCTGTCCAGGCACTTCTCTATTGATATCTTGTTCAAATGACTTCCGGGATGAAAATTCAGCATTTTCAATCCTAACAACTCACAACGCCGCATTTCATCCAAGAATGCCGCACGACTCTTTTCCATCCCCTCCCTATCAGGATGTCCCAAGTTTATCAGATAACTGTCATGAGGAAGAATATACCGGATATCAAAACCTTCTTTCTCACAGTTTTCTTTAAACAGAGTAATACTCTCGACAGACAAAGGTTTTGCAACCCATTGCCGCTGATTCTTTGTAAAAAGAGCGAATGCGTCCGCTCCTATCCCTAATGCATTAACGGGGGCCATTTCTACGCCCCCGCTTACGGATACATGTGCACCTATTTTTTTCATTCTCTTTCCATTATTGACAGACACAAAGATACAGAGAATAAGTTAGAAATTATATTGTGCACTCAAGTTTATACGGTTTGCCTCACGGTTCACATCATTAAAATTCTCTCTCCAGCCATGCAGATATTCCACACCCACCTGCAGGTTATGGCTTATATTCCAAAACACATTAGCGACCAGATACTGACCTTTTTTATACTGGGTTTCATTAAAGTGAGCATAGCAATCTTCCGTAAACAGGCGTGACTGGCTATACGTAGCCGATGCGAATACCCGTTTCGAGAAATTATACTGTAATCCGACATACCATCCTTTCATGGGAAGTACCTGCATGCGCCCGGACTCGTCGGCCAAAGGAACGATATCTACATTCAAGTTACTGATATCATTCAAATATTGAGCAATACCTTTACCATAAGTATATTGTCCGTAAAGCTGGAAATTACCCAGTCTTGCTGTTCCCGATGCCTGTATCCCCCAACCGGTCAATGACTTTGCCTTATTATTCACTTGATCCTCATAAGTCATACTTCTCAAGATTCCTCCCACACGTATATGGCTCGCTTTCGCCCAGGAATACTGCACATAAGCAGGAATATCCGGCATCCGCTGCTTACCGATTCTCACATCTTTTGCCGGAGTTCCGTCTACTGAAGGCATTTCCACACCGACACCCACTTTCAAACCTTTAATCAAATTAGCTTCATAACGCAACTGGGTGGCCCGATAGAAAGTCATCCCGTCAGGTCCTTGAAAATCAATAGTCGGAGGAGCTGCGGCAAGATCCATAAACAATCCGGTATCATACCCCATGGTAAAACCCAAGAAAGATAAATAAGCATTCTGCAATTCAAAAGTCTTTCCACTTCCACGGAAGTTTCCGGCTGTATAAACGATGAAGTTGCCCAAATGCTTGGTTCTCCCCACCAATTTTAAAAAGATAGTGGAAGTGCTTGCATCCATCTGGAACTGATTACGGACAGCAGTGGATCCCGGTTGCGGAATGAGTGCAGGGATAAAGTCAACGTCATCCACTATCCCATTAAAATCATATTCCATTGTAGTTTTCAAATAACCACCGATACCCAATGCAAACTTTCCCTGTTGGTCAGTAAGTAAAAAACGAGGGGCACGGGGATCATGGAAATGCGGACGTTGCGTTTCTTCAAATACATTGATTAATTCCTCCTTGCCATTTTTATCTTTTGAGATAATAACAACAGGTCCCGGTCCTTCCAACTCCGGATAAAGATCTTTTTGTTGCGCAAACATCGGCGTAACAATCATTGCGCCCAGTATAAGACAACTCATTGATTTAAAGATAGTTTTCATAAAAGTTAAGTTTAGGTAAATAGTCTATTCAATGGACTATGAACAAAAAGTTTAGAAAAAAGTTTGGGAAATGTTTGCAAATTCAAAAAAAGTCACTACCTTTGCACCCGCAATCGAGAGAGAAATCCTCGATAAAAAGGATGGCCCGTTCGTCTATCGGTTAGGACGCAAGATTTTCATTCTTGAAAGGGGGGTTCGATTCCCCCACGGGCTACCAAATAAAGAAGTTATCGAATATTCGATAGCTTCTTTATTTTTATCCTGCTTTGTGCAGGGTATGCCGACGGCTCAGTTAGAAAACGGCTCAGCCTTAAAATTTAGACCGTTGACCCGAAAATGACGGATTCATGAAGGATTGTGCTTTAAATTCTTCATAATAAACGACTGTAGGCAAGCGGATTAGACACTTATGAAGGATTTGAATCAAAATAAACCTGGATAGTCTTGTACAGGGGGGCTGAATCAACAGAAGGGTCAGTCCGAAACATAAGACAACGGGACAGATCCAACTTATTCATCGACTCCGCCCCGTCCTATGTCAGAATGCCATAAAAAGAATATGATTATTCAATCTCTCCAAAAAGCTCAGCCAGTTTATTTGCCAAAGCCTCACCACGAAGATTTTCTCCTACCATGACCCCTTGGGCATCTATCAAATACATAGTAGGAACAAATTTCACTTTATATATATCAGCAATACCTTCAGTATCCAAAAAATTAGGCCACTGAAGTTGTTCTTCTTTCAGCGCTTTTGTCCATTCCGCCTCTTTTTTGTCAATAGAGATACTTACAATCTGGAAACCCCTGTCTGCATATTGCGTATAGAGTTTTTTCAAATTAGGAATCTCCTTACGGCAAGGATTACACCATGATGCCCAAAAATCAATAAGGACATACTTCTTACCTTGGCACAAATCGGTTAAAGTTACCGATTTCCCATCTTGTGACTTGGCTGTAAAGACAGGCACTTTAGAACCGATCTGACTATCAGGAGCCACACTCTCTTTCACCATTTTTCCATAGCGGGAATGTTTAGCCTCTTCTGACAAGGCATCATACCACGGTTTCTGCTCTTCGGTAAGATAAGAAAACAAACTGATCATCATCAGAGGCCCCCAATAAGAATCTTTATTGTCCATAACTAATTTATAGTAAGTGGCATCTACCGTAGCAAAGAACAAACTATCGGCCACGGCAGATGCTTTGTAAGCTTCCGTAGCAACGACAGAATCCATCAAGATCTTATCTTTGGCAACTCTCGCTTTTCCATAGGCAGCACGGATATCCTTAAACTTCTCGTTATTCGTCACATAAATAGAATCCAAGGCATCACGTGTGCTCAATAATTTTACATATTTGTCCGTCAAAGGAGATCCCGTCACTGAAACCTGTGAGAAATTATAATTCACGGTTCCATTAAGGTTTTCAGAAGTCACCTTACCCTCCACGCTTATACTGCCATTCTCCAACATCAGAGGCATGGAACCGTATGCATCTTTCACCATCAACCGTACAGCCAGAGGTTCATCCGCCACCCCTTTAAATATAAATTTTCCATCTACAACAGTAGTGTCCGCCACCGGTTTTTCATGACCATGACTTACAGGAAATAACTGTACATGGGATCCGTCAGGAATTCCATCAATTGCAGCTGTCAGTGTGTACCCCGTTACCGACTGCCGGGTACAAGATGCCATCATCACCAAAACAACGGCGGATGTTGCTAATAAATACATCAATTTCATAAAGTCTGTTTTTATAGGTTATTTAGATACATTTTGAGTGATAGTTCCATTACCCGGATTCTGAACGGCACCTGCCGGGAAAGGCATAATCCAAAGATGTGAAGCCGGGGTTAATGTATAAGTCTGCTCTTCCCATGTTTTGGATAGCGCACGTGCAAAAGTACCTTCGGCATTAAACCTCCGGGCATCAGCGAATGGCACAATAGTGAAAATCAATTCATTGTCTTTCGTACGTCGGATCAAGTCAATGGCTTCTGTCAAAGTTGAAGCCTGCAAGGGTTGATATATCTCCGGCAGAATACGGGTCTTACGTACCTTGTTCAACACATCCATAGCAGCAGAGAAATCATTACCTGTGACCTGACGTGCCAAACATTCGGCCTTGATGAGATATACCTCGCAAGTGGTCAGACCAGCCCCGTTGAAATATCCTTTGGCCAAACCTTGATAGTAAGTATCCTGATTTACCGTGCGTAGTTTCCAGCGGGAAAAAAAACGTGCATCCCCTTCCTCGAAACTCTCCGCACGTTCCACCGGAATATTAAGTTCGCTGGTAGCATAGTTAGGATTACCCTCTCCACAACGGAAATAGTAATTCTCCACATAATCATACCCTGTCACTGACGGTAACGACGGATAACTGTCTTCTTTTGTAATAGCTTCCTTATGAGTGTCGTAATAAGAAATCCAATCATACAGATTATCGTTCTGTTCCAAAGCCATATCCGCGTATTTCAATGCTTCTTCATAATTCGCCATTTGCAGATAGACCCGTGCCAAGAAGGCATAGGCTGCTCCCAAATTGGGATGGATAACAGTCCTTGACTGTTCGGGTAATCCTTGTTCTATGGCTTCTTTCACATCTTTAATCATGAAATCATAGATTTCTTGAATAGTGACCTGCTTGTGAGGAGCATTGATATCGGCACTGGTTATCAAAGGTACACTCAGTTTAGTACCGGCAGTTGCAGACACATAGGTATCAGCATAATAATTGGCCAGTATGTAATAGCTCATAGCACGAATCACTTTGGCATAAGCCATTACCTCATTGCGTTCGGAATCAGTCGCTTCGGTTGCAACGGGAACATGCTCCAGCAAGAGATTACAAGTGGAAATAGCCATATAACTACGGTAATAAGTCCCTTCGTCCTGATTGTTCAGTACAATTCTGTCCGCTGTTTCATTCCACAGATAATTGGCACTCGTAAGGGTAACGCTAGTCAGACTGCTTTGTCCTACAAATTTATCATTCAACAGATAAAGACTATTCGTTACAGGAATATAGCCAATGGTATATTCATCTCGCAGCAATGCTTCAAAATCAGCCAAGGTAGTAGGAATTTTGTTCCCTTTGGGAACAATATCCAAATAATCATTACAAGAAGTCAGATTTATCCACCCCAACACTGTCATTATCATAAATAGTATCTTTTTCATATTGCTCTCATTTAAAAGTTCAAATTGACATTACACAAATAATTTGGTTTACTATATCCCCCAAGCATCCATTTCACATCACGGCTTTTAGCCAAAGTGAACACATTTTCCATACCTAGCATGATACGTGCATTTTTTACATAAAACTTCTGACATACACTTGCAGGAACATGATAAGTAACAGAGAGATTCTTCAAGCGCCAGTTATCGGCATCAAGTACATGAATGGAAGCCTTGCTATAAAGATCGGATGAGTAAGAATTATAATCCTTGCTTTCTGACGGAACATAGCGTGGTACATCGGTATATGCCTCATCACCAGGCTGACGCCAACGTTTACTCACATCCTTACTTGTCACTCCTAATCCCGGATAGGCTATATTGGTATTCCGCATTTTGTGCCCCCCTTCAAAAAGCAGTTGAGCAGCCAGTTCCCAATTCTTATAACGGAGATTGGTATTAACAGCCCCACTATAAACCGGAACAGAAGTTCCTAAATACACAGCATCCTCCACTTTTTGCGGTGAACTGCTTACATGGATATTTCCTTCCGAGTCATACACCTGAGGCTGCCCTTTACTATCCAGCCCTGCCCACAGATATCCATAAATGGCATTATAAGGCACTCCAACACGGGGATAGGCGGCAGGATAATCGAACTGAAGAAAAATAGCAGGTGCTTTTACATTGACATAAGTCACTTTATTCTTATTGTATCCCAGCACACCACCTACGTTCCAATTCCAATCTTTTCCCATAATGACATCACCGGAAAGAGTCAACTCGAATCCACGGTTTCTCATTTTACCATTATTCATGGTATAAGTAGAAAAACCAAAACCTTCGGTAGGTACTCCATTGGTATTGGCTAACAAATCCACGCCCGACTTATTATAATATTCAATAGAACCGTTCAATCGATTTCTAAACATAGAGAAATCTACACCAATATTAGCTGTAGTTGTCTTTTCCCACCGCAAATCAGGATTAGGACGGTTGCTGATAGTCCCTTGTATGCCGCCCACATGGGTATTATTATTATAATAAGCCGTCATATAAGGAGCAGAATTCTTGGCGATGTTACCACCGATACCATAACTGAAACGCAGTTTCATCATATTTATAAATGAAACTTTAAAAAAAGATTCTTTGTCCAGATTCCAACCAGCACCTACCGACCAGATAGGTTTCTTCTGATACTTGGAACCAGTAGCAAACAAATTGGTACGATCCCAACGAATGCTTCCTGTCACCATATATTTACCATCATACGTGTAAGCTGCATTCCCATAAAAAGAAACAAAACGATTTACCAGTTCATAGATGTTGGAGATATCATTTTTATTGAATGATACATAGTTTCCCAAAACTCCGGTATAAGTATTACTCAGCACCCGTTCATCAATAAGATCATAAGTTAGTAAAGCCGGATCATAATTATAATATTTCCGATTATTGTATTCCGTCTTATTTTCACGTACTTCCATACCAAACAAAGCGGTCACATCATGTTTTTCTGCAAATGTCTTGTTAAAATCCAATTGCTGACGGAAATTATAAGCACGAATACTATTAGTTCCCGTTGTATAAATATTGCCATAAGGAAGATTATAAGTAGCCTGGCCACTCCCACTTGCATCAGTAGCAAATGTATTTACTTTATTACGCACAGCATAGCTTTCCTTATCTTGCAATTGGCTTGTCTTATATTCCCCTACTTCATATTGGAACGAAGCAGTGTATCTCAACCAGTCTGTGAATTTAAAATTAAGTCTCGCAAAAGTACGATTACTAAAATTCTTACTCTTCGACAAGTTTCTTCCCAATTCGTCCAAAGGGGTAATATCCATACTATACAATCCGTAAGAAGAAATAATTTCCTGTTGTGACTTACTGTACCGGTCGGCAGCCGTGTTAGTATAGTAGCTTCCATCGCCATTCAACAACGAACTATAAGGAACATAATTATATCCGGGTGAGGTCAGATTATAACTCTGCGTTGTACCATCTCCATAATTCAGATACGTTCCCAAATCCAGACTCAGCCATGAAGTAAGCCGGCTAGTGTTCTGCAAATTCAATCCGAAACTCTCGCTGTCAGTATATTTATCTTCTTCCCGGTTATTCCTGTAAGACAGCGAAGCATTAAATGTATTTTTTTCCGTTCCACGCCCGATATTCAAGTTATATTGTTGCGAAAACGGATTTCGTTTACCATATTTCTTCACATCATCATAATAACGGAATCCCTGTGAAGCCAGTTCATGTAGCGTCTGCTCCATTTGTGCTTCGCTGATCGCACCTGTATGATGTTTTAAAATAGCCTGTACCCCCAAACAGGAATACATGGATGCATTGTCCAATAAATTCTGTGCATATTGGGATGCTCCCTCTCCTTGAAGATTAGGATTCATGGCCGCCCACTCCTTTTCCATCTCTATCATGTCAGCCGTACCGGCCAAGTGACCGGTATAAAAATTATAAGGGCGTACTGTCAATGTCGCTGAAAATGATACATTCAGCTGATTCTTTCCGGCTTTTTTAGTAGTGATGACTACTACACCATTAGCAGCACGAGCACCATAGATAGACGTAGCCGCGGCATCTTTTAATACCGTAATATTCTCTATATCCTCTATATTCAAATCAGGTACATTTTCGACCCAGTTGCCCAGTCCGTCAGAAATAGTTTTCTCTACCGGAAACCCATCAATCACATACAGAGGAGTAGTAAGTCCGTTCATCGAAGTCACACCACGTATCTTACCGTCACTATAACCTGCTATTCTTCCCTCCATCAATGAGCTGACACTACTTAACCGTTGAGTTTCCAACTTTTTCGAATCTACTTTCGCAAATGAACCGGTAGCCCGTTCCCTGGAGATAGTCTGATATCCGGTTACCACCACCTCGTCCAGCAGTTCGGAGGCCGGCTCCAAGACAATTCTGTAACTGTTCGCACTTGTCAATCTTACTTTCTTTGATTCATAGCCCAAGTAAGAGATTTCTATCTCTTTCGCTGTGCGAAGCAGGGTCAGCCGGAAGTGCCCGTTCATATCGGTTATGACAGCAGCTAGTTCCTCCCCTTTCGTCTGGCTCACCTGACGGATGTGAGCGGCAGGCAGGGGATCTCCATTCTCATCTACAACTATACCGCTGATCATCCGGTCTGTTTGTGCATATGCCATTGTTCCACACAAAAACAATGCAACGAAAACCATCGCCAGTCGAAGTAGCTTTCCGTGGTAATCTGAATGTTTCATACTCTTCATAGATTTAATATTAATACTGTTTATAATCACTTTTTAAGTCCCGTTTTATTGTTAAAACAGTTTTGCAGCTTATATCGCGCCGATAGCAAATTAATGCATAAAGTTTTAAATTATAGCAAAAATAGGTTATCCAAATACAGCAATTGCCGCATTTGGATAAATTTATGATAGCAAATTAATAGATTATCTATTTTTATGCAATTCCTGCACTTTGTTTCTATACTGAGCGGGAGTCATACCAGTAGCCGCCTGAAACTGGCTATAAAAAGTAGTCATGGAATTAAAGCCCAATTCAGCTGAAATCGCCTTTAGCGGAGTTTGGTTATCAGGATCGGAAAGTAAACGGACTGCCTCTTTTGTGCGGAAACCATTTACAAATTGAGTAAAAGTCTGCTTGGTCTGCTCATTAATAATTTGAGAGAGATAAGTACGATTAGTTCCCAACATTTCCGCTACTTTCTCTTTGGTCAGCAAATTGTCTGTAAATACCTTCTCCTCCCGCAACAGCGTTTCCAAACGCAGAAATAAATCCTGCTTCTTTTCATCTGTCAACGAGGATGAAGCATATTTCTCAGGTTGCGGCAAAGAAGTTTTCGTCGAGTCCGTAAGATATTCTTGTAAAAGAGCGGACTGGCGGCCTATCTCTGCAAACTGCTCGTCTATTTTATTCTGCAATTGCTGTTCACGCCGGATAGCGTCCTGATTTTGCTTCACAATGGTAAGGTACAGCTTATTTTTTCTGTAATATAAGTAATATAGTAAAGAGGCAGCTATGAAGATACAAATAAATCCGGCTATAAGCAATTGCATCTTATTTTCCTTTTCCAATAATTCCAGACGGTTTTGTTTTATCTCGTTTTCCTGCCGTTCCATATCGTATTTTGCACGTATCTCCCCCACGGCACGTTCCTTTTCCGCATTATATAAGCTATCTGTTTCCAGCTGATAGAGCTTATGATACTTCAACGCCTCTACCAGCATACCATCTTCTTCATAACATCGGGATAAAGCCTGCAACAGGTCACTTCGATAAATGGCATTAGCCTGTTGGTAAGACAGTTCTATTCCGGCTTTCAGCATCCAGACAGCCCGGTCATACTGATGATGCTCCATTAAAATTTCGGCATAGCCCAAATAGGAATTCATCACAGAAGAAATATTTCCCTGTTCTTTCAAATCCAAAGCCTTCCGGAAAAAGCCCAGCGCTTCATCATCTTTATTCAATTTATGCAGAATATATCCATAAAGATTGTAAACGTTTGATTGATCATAAAAGTCATTCTGCACCATGGTGAACTCCGCCTCCTGAATATATTTCAATGCTGTATTATAGTCACTCTTCAAATAATACATATAAGCGGTATTGGTTGAACCACTATAAATCAGATAAGGATCTTTCCGTTCATGTCCCAGTTCATAACATTCAAGGGCATATTTCAATCCTGTGCTATCATTTTTTAAATAATAAATACCGGCAATATTAGAAAGTAAAATGGAATAGAGTCTGTCATAATGACAACGTCTTGCAGCTTCAACTCCTTTGAAGAAATAAGTAAGTGAACGATAATAGTCTTTTTGGACATTCGATGCATAAAGTCCCAGACCATTATATACGGAACATAAGGCGGAATCATTTTTATTACTTTCACCTATCAGCCTGGCCTGCCCTAAATGACTATAAGCCTCCTTTACATTTCCCTTCATCATATGGGCCTGCCCCAGACAAATATGAGAATAAATTACAGCGCCATTGTAATCCCGTTCATTATAACCTATCTCAAACAATTGTCGACCATAAAAGATAGCCTGATCATAATCTGCTTTATTCAGATAGAGAAAACTAACTTTCCGAAGCGCTTCTTTATCTTTAGGATACTTTTTCAGATACTCCAACTGTACATTAATGGCATTATTTATTTCTTCTTGCGCCTCTGAAACAACGGGCAAGAGTCCCAATAACATTACAACCACCCACAGTTTAAGCATCCTCATTCCTGTCATTCTTCCTTTTCTTCTTTTCGCATACTGAACTCACAGCCACAATATTGCTGATTATAAAAATTATATTCCTTAATGATAGCAATGCGACGCTCGCTCAATCCACCTTTACGCCAGTTCTGTTCCCAATAAGTGACATCCGGATAAGGGGCCGTAGCATATCGGCCCGCTTCCTCTATCTGTTCCAAACTTTTCCAACGGCTGGAAGCAAGCGTAGTAGTGATAACCGGGAATCCATGTTCGTGAGCATAACGTGCGGTTTCCTGCAGTCGCATCTTGAAACAACGCAAGCAACGGCCTCCTCTTTCAGGCTCTTGCTCCATTCCTGCCATTCGACAACGCCAGGCATCATGATCATAATCGGCATCTATAATTTCCAATCCCAAAGATTGGGCGTACCGCGTACATTCGTCCTTGCGGATAATGTATTCCTCCAACGGATAAATATTGGGATTACAATAATAGATAACCGGAGTGACACCATGCTGCATCAAGCACTCTATGATGGCTGATGAACAAGGAGCACAACAAGTATGAAGCAACACCTTGTCGGCTCCTCCCGGAACTTCAAGCTGGAATTTCTTTTTCATACGGCAAATTTAATAGATATTTGCCATACTGACTAACGGTTCGTATAATTTTTCTATATCCTGCGCATCTATTTCTATCTCCACTTGATCACCGGGAACCAGGGTTTGCCCCTGAGGAAGTAAGTTTTTACGATTCCGATGTATACTACGAATGATACAATGATTAGGTAAAGCCAATGTATCCACTTCCTTTCCGTCAAAATAAGACCCATCCATTATCTCGACAAAAAGATGATAGCGGGCACCAGCCTCTTCGGAAGACTCCGGATTATGGCTACGGAACATCCTGTCATACAGCAATACATTGTAAGGTTTTATCTGTAACAATTCGGTGAAATAATAAGTCAATCCACCTACCACAATGGAAGGATAGAACACCTCGAAATGACCGGTAATCTCCGTTATCAGGACAATAGCAGTCAAAGGAGTACGCACCACAGCCACCAAAAAAGCCACCATCCCGATCAGCATCATATAACTCACATTCTCATACCCTATCCATCCGCGTTGTACCAATACCAACCCGAAGATTTGTCCCAATAATCCTCCCGTAACCAAGGTAGGAATGAAACTTCCTCCCGGCAAACCTGAAGAAAGAGAAAACAGCGTAAAAACAAAATGAATAAGCATCATGATAGTAAGCCACTGGATATCATGAGTTCCATTCATTCCCTGCATCATCAAAAACTGCTCTCCGCCACCTGTCAGATTCGTCTCTGTTAACGATATGGCATAAGCTATGGTTAATAAATACAACATCTTGACAGGAATGGAGAGTTTCATGGCAGGTATCCTTTCTTGAAAGAAAGGAACGATGAGCGAATAAAACTTTGCAATGACAGCCATAAGGGCGGCAAAGATAATATAAAGCTCCGCCTGACGGATAAAAGATAAACCAGGAACGACCGCACTAATCAGATGATAAGGAGTCGTGGGGAACATCCAACTAGCCACTCCTCCGGCTACCACGCCGGCCAACAAGGTAGTAATAGCGGTTTTAGGTGCATCAAAACGCTCGATGGATTCTATCACCAACAAAGAAGAAGACAACGGAGCAGCAAAAGCGGCAGACAAGCCCGCACCAGCTCCGGCAGCCAGCAATTGTTTCCGTTCCCCTTTCAGAATATGTCCCCAACGAGAGATAAGTGTTCCTATATAAGACCCTATCTGAACAGACGGCCCCTCGCGTCCCAAAGACAGCCCCGCACTGAGAGCCAACACCCCTCCGCAGAATTTAGCTACCAGTTCTTTAAAAGGATGCTCATAACGGATACGACCGTTATTGGCCGCACGTGTCTGAGGAATCCCACCACCGGCTATCAATGGCATACGTTTTACCAAAGAAGCGACAAAGATCAGAATCCCCCATAAGATAAAAAACAACAATACATGCCAATACCACGGATAATGTGCCGTAAAAAAAGTTTTCCGCACATCAAAGAAATACCAAAGAAGATAGTGATAAGGCACAGCAACCAGTCCCGTAAGCAGCCCCACGAATATGCTCACGAAATACAGACGGGCATCAATCAGCTTCAGTTTCCATATTTGCCATTTGCGCAGATTGCTCCACTTCTTCCATTTGTTTTTCCATTTCTCCAGTTTCATATCCGGAATAAACAAATGGAAAAGAGAAGGGTTTATTTAAACAATGGCTTTAATAGTTCCGGTATTTCTATTTCATTTGCTTTCAGCGCTTCCAAACATTCATGCCCTTTATCGGATAAAGTAAAATGCATCTGCCGTTTATCCTTATCCCCCAAATTACGGACGATTAATTCTTTCTCTTCAATGGAACGGATGACCTTAGAGGTATGCGAAGCAGACAGACCTGTGTTTTCCGATATCACACTAGCCGTCAGCGTATCTCCGCCAATGCAACAAAGTGCCATTGCCTCATTCAATGACACTTCATATTGTTCCATTAAGCGGGTTTCAAGTTCAGAGAGAGCCTTGAACAGCTCTCTCATGACACATATTGATTTTATTTTCTCCATGCAAATTTAAATAAACAAGTTTACATTCGCCTGTTCGGCACGGTTCATATAAGTTGCCACTCCACCAATAGTCACATGATCCAGCAATTCCTCACGTTTCACACCCATTACGTCCATTGACATCTGGCAAGCAATAAATTCCACTCCGTTCTGAATGGCTTGAGTACGCAGAGATTCCAATGAATCGATATTTTTCTTATTCATAATATATCGCATCATCCTAGCTCCCATTCCGCCCATATTCATTTTAGACAACTTCAACTTTAAAGAACTGGAAGGCAGCATCATGCCGAACATCTTCCCCCAGATATCTTTCTTCACCACAGGTTTGTCCAGCTTCTTGATGGCATTCAGCCCCCAGAAAGTAAAGAAGATGGTTACCTTCTTTCCCGTAGCCGCCGCACCGTTTGCGAGTACAAAAGTAGCTAAAACTTTGTCCAGGTCATCACTGAACAGAATAAAAGTTTTCCCTTTATCCTCCCGGCAAACTTCCGAGGAAGAAGATTGCGGAGTATTTTTCTCAACAATTACCTGATACTTTCCTGCTCCTGAATTTACTGAAACAAAACGGTTTCCGGTAGTTTGACACCATGCCTCGGCATCGCGGGGAAAACCGGCATCTGTAGCGACAATTTCCAAACGTTCGCCGTCCGCCAGTTCTTCCATACTCTTCTTCAGTTTCATGATAGGACCGGGACAAGATATGCCACAAGCATCCACTTTTATTGCTTTCATAGAAGGAATGACGGAAGAGGCAATAGTATAAGCTCCAGCAGAATCTTTACTGTGTTCAGAATGATCAACTTTTGAAGAATCAGAACTTGAAGAGCCAGAATTTGAAAACTCCTCCGGCTCGGGCAGAGGAGCCGTTGCCGCTTTATACAGTTTTAAACCTCCTATTAAATTCTTTACTTCCCCAAAACCATTCTGTAACAATATATTAGAAGCCAAATACCCTCTCAACCCTACTCCACAATACAAATAGACCGGCTTATCCTGAGGAATCTCTTCCATCCTTTCGCGCATATCATCCAAAGGAATATTGACAGCCCCTTTCAAAGCACCGAGTGCAAATTCATCGGGAGTACGGACATCAACCAACGTAACTTTACTCAAATCGGCAGCCTGTAATTCGCGCCAATAAAGAGGCTTCATCTTTCCGCTCAGTATATTTCCGGCTACATATCCGGCTACTGCTACAGGATCTTTAGCCGAAGAGAAAGGAGGAGCATATGCCTGCTCCAAAGCCATCAAGTCATAAACAGTTCCGTTATGCTTAATCACTTGCGAGAATTCGTCAATACGTTTGTCCACTCCGTTATACCCCACAATCTGCGCTCCGAGTAATTTCCCATTCACAGGAGAGAAAGTTATTTTAATGGACATCTGTAAAGCATCAGGATAATATCCCGCATGGGAACCGGAATGGATGGTTGCCGACAAATAATCAATGCCTGCCTGTTTCAACCGTTTTGCCGGAAGGCCCGAAGCAGCGACAGTCATATCAAAAACTTTGGCAATGGAAGTACCGACAGCCCCTTCGTATGTAACCTTATTTCCAAAGACCATGTTATCTGCCACAATACGCGCCTGACGGTTGGCCGGACCTGCCAGATAATTCAACCACGGTCTATCAGTCAGTGGATGACGGAACTCGATAGCATCGCCCACCGCATAAATATGCTCGTTGGAAGTCTGCAAGTAATCATTAACCTTAATACCGCGCATCTCCCCTATCTCCAGTCCAGCCTCTATCGCCAATGAGGTATTGGGACGTACCCCGATGGATAACAACACCATATCGGCAGGCAGCCTTTCGCCCGATTTGAAAACAACCTCCAGTCCGTTGACCGTGCGTTCGAAAGAAGCCACCGCCTTTTCCAGATAGAGATGTACTCCTTTCTGCAACAAGTGCTCGTGCACCAAAGAAGCCATAGAGAAATCAATAGGAGCCATGACCTGATTTGCCATCTCTACAACCGCCACTTCCGCACCGGCTTCCTGCAGATTCTCCGCCATCTCCAACCCGATGAATCCGGCCCCGATGATTACCGCCCGTTTCACCTTATGCTGCTGCAAGTAACTCTTGATAGCATCGGTATCATTCACATTACGTAGGGTAAAAATCCCTTCATTGTCAATGCCCGGCAAGGGAGGACGAACAGGCGACGCACCCGGAGAAAGCAATAATTTGTCATAACTCTCCGTATAAGTTTTCCCGTCGGAAGTACGAATATCCACTGTTTTCTCGGCAGAATGGATGGCTATTACCTCGGACCGGGTACGCACATCTATGTTAAAACGTTTCCCGAAAGCCTCCGGAGTCTGTACAAACAATTTTTCCCGCTCCGCAATCACACCTCCTATATAATAAGGTAGACCACAATTGGCATACGAAATGTATTCTCCCTTCTCGAACAAAATGATTTCCGCCTGTTCCGTGTTTCTTCTGATACGTGCGGCAGCAGTTGCACCTCCTGCTACGCCTCCTATTACTATATACTTCATAATTAAACTATTTTATTTGATTTAATATTTTCCAATGGAAACTTTATGCAAACATACATGATATTTCTTATAATAAAAAGTTTCCTATGGAAAATATTATCAAGTTAACTCTTTTTAAGGAGAAAGAACATTCCGGGTATTAAATAGACAATCTTTATTGTTGTTTGATATTTTATTCCCTACCTTCGCAATAAATTTCAAAATAAATAAGAAATTGAATCGAACAGACATGCATCATGTTATCTAAAATAGACTTGACGCAGGGAGGTATCACCGGCACTCTGCTACGTTTTACCTTACCTATGATTATAGGCTCACTGCTACAACAGTGTTACAATATAGCCGACACGCTGATTGTAGGACAATGTATAGGTTCCGGCGCATTGGCTGCCGTCGGTTCCGCCTATACGCTGATGGTTTTCCTCATTTCCATCCTGCTGGGATTGTCCATGGGAAGCGGAACCGTTTTTTCCTTGCAATATGGAGCCGGACGAACGGATTCCCTACGCCGTAACATCTATGTATCCGCCCTGCTGATCGGTACAGTAACATTGATTCTAAATATAGCGGCTTTCGTCTGGATTCATCCCATTCTCAGGTTATTGCAGATTCCCAAAGATATTTATGGCATGATGTATGATTACTTGTGGATTATCTTTTGGGGAATCGGCTTTACCTTTATCTATAATTTCTATGCGGCATTACTGCGTGCCATAGGAGATGCCGTTACTCCTCTTTGGTTTCTGGCGGTTTCCGTTGTACTGAACATCGGGCTGGATTTATTCTTTATCTTGCAGTTGGATTGGGGAATCAAGGGAGCAGCCATCGCCACGGTAGCCGCACAGGGAGTATCCGCTTTGGGAATTATGGGATATGCCTACGTGAAATACCCCGAACTGAGATTACACCGCAACGACCTGCATTTCGACCGTCACTGCCTGAAAGAGATCACTTCGTTCTCCGCACTGACCTGTGTACAACAGTCGGTGATGAATCTGGGCATTCTGATGGTACAAGGATTGGTCAATAGTTTTGGCACTGTAGTCATGGCCGCCTTTGCGGCAGCAATAAAAATAGACTCGTTCGCCTATATGCCGGTACAGGAATTCGGAAATGCCTTTTCCACCTTTATTGCCCAGAACTTCAGAGCGAGAAAAGAGGAACGGATCCGCAAAGGAGTGAAAAGTGCCTTGATTACCACCGTTCTCTTCTCTCTGGTCATTTCCATTCTGGTCTTTTTATTCGCCAAACCATTGATGCTGATTTTTGTCCGCCCCCACGAAACGGAAATTCTGAACATCGGTATCAGTTATTTACGCATCGAGGGAGCGTTTTATTGCGGAATCGGGATTTTGTTCCTGTTATACGGATATTATCGGGCCATCCGTATGCCGGGAATGTCCGTAGTGCTCACAGTGGTATCGTTGGGAACCCGTGTAGCCCTTTCCTATTGGCTTGCCGGCATTCCTGCCATCGGGGTCATCGGAATCTGGTGGTCTATTCCTATCGGATGGTTTATAGCGGACGTCATCGGCATCATATATTATAAACAACTTAAAAAGGAAACAGCAAAGGAAGTACCAGCACCATGACAATGCCCATAATAATCTGCAACGGCAGCCCTACCTTTACATAATCCATAAAGGTATATTGTCCGGCGGGCATCACCAGCGCATTGGGCGGAGTGGAGAATGGAGAAGCGAAACACATACTTGCCCCCAGTGTCACCGCAAAGAGAAAAGGTACGGGACTTACCCCTATCTGTGTTGCACTTTGCATCGCGATAGGAGCCAGAAGCACTGCGGTAGCCGTGTTGCTGATAAACATCGTCATCAGGGAAGTAGTGAAATAAATACCTGCCATCAGCGCCAACGGTCCGTATGTTCCCAGTTCACTGACCAGACTGTTCGAAATGTATTCGGAAGCCCCTGTCTTTTCCAATGCCAGCGACATAGGCAGCATGGCCGCAATGAGTACGATGCTTTCCCAGTTAATGGTTTTGTAAGCCGCCTCCACATTGCGGAAACATCCTGTCAGTACCATCAGGATACCCGCAATCATCACTGCCGTCACCGGAGCTACCGGAATGAAGTCGAACACCATCATTGCCACCATCAGCACCATGATAACGGCAGCTACCGGTGCTTTGTAATCCAGCGTGACCTTTGCAGCCTCGGCCAGCGGTTGTCCCAGTACCACCCAGTCGGCATCCTCCTTGCTCAGCCGGGCGATATTGTTCCATGTACCCTGCACCAGCAACACATCCCCGCTATGAATCCGCTCATTGCCCAAGTCCTGCAACAAATATTCCTTCTTCCGGCGGATACCCAGTACATTCACATTAAACTTGTCACGAAAGCCCGCCCCCTTTATCGTCTGGTTTATCAGATTGGAGGAAGGCATCAAAACGATTTCAGCAATACCTATGTCATAAAAATCCAATGAATTGGCTGAGTTTTTCGCTTCTTCGGTAGTATGCTCGTCCAGCATCTCCAGCAGATAATCTTCGGCAAACAACTTTATTTTCTCAAAATCCCCCGTCACATACAGAATATCCTCTTTCTGAAGAACCGTACCGGGATCGGCCAACTTCTGAGTAATTGTTTTCAGGAAGCGGTGTTGTGACATATCCCCACGACGCACCTCCAGTATATTCAATCCATACTTGCGCCGGATATCCAACTCTATAATCGTCTTTCCATGCAGCCGGGAGTCACCCACCACCCTCAACCGGAACAAATTACTGGATAGCCCGTATTCCTTCACCAACTGTTTCAGGGATTTGCCCGAATGAACATTGTCTTCCCCGTTTTTCCCCCGTTTCGAAAGAAACCATTTACTGAGCGGAAGCAACACCAAAGTACCCACTGCCACACAAATAATCCCTACCGGGAAAAAAGAGAAGAACGAAAGCGGAGGAAAACCGGCCGAAGTCAACGCATTTTGAATAACAAGGTTGGGCGGCGTACCAATCAGTGTCATCATACCTCCCATACTGCTGGCAAACGCCAACGGCATAAGCAGACGACTGGGATTCATGTTGGCACTGACTGCCAGACTGACCACGATAGGCAACATCAGAGCCACCGTACCTGTATTGCTCACAAAAGCCCCGATGGCAGAAGTCACCAACATTACAAGCAAGAATAATTTCAATTCACTCTTACCCGCTAATTTCAGAATGTGTGAACTGATCATTTTGGCAAGTCCTGTCTGGAAAATCGCTCCGCCAACCACAAACAGCCCCACCATCATAATGACGACCGAATTGGAGAATCCGGACAAAGCCTCGTCAGGAGTCAATATCTGAAAAATCAACAAAGCCACTAAAGCACAAAGAGCCACAAGATCCGACCGTATCTTGCCATTTACAAAAAATACTGCGGACAGTACAAGGATAATAATCGTAATGAGCATAAGTATTAAATTATTGTTTTATTCATTCGTTGTTGCATTTGTACAAGTTCTTTTTGCAAAATAAAAAATATATTCCGATAATAGAAACAAACCCCGAATGTTTTTGTTCTTAAAAGAACAACATGAACGACATTTTCATCTAAAATTTATGTATTTTTGTAGCCCTATAGAAAAGAACAGACATACAAATGATGGAAGAAACAACCTGCAAACCTGATTATTCGAATTCGATGGCGGAACATCTGGGTATCCGGTTTCTACCCTCCACCGAGGATGCGGTACATGCCGAAATGCCTGTAGACCATCGTACTTCACAACCCTTTGGTATGTTGAACGGCGGCGCGTCACTGGCTCTGGCCGAGATTGTGGCAGGGCATGGCTCTACGTCGCTATGCCGGGAAGACGAATATGCCTGCGGAGTACAAGTAAGTGGAAATCATCTGTCGGCCGTGCCCGTCGGAGGCAAAGTATTCGCCACCGGCAAACTGATTCACCGCGGCAGATCCTCGCATATATGGAATATAGATATCACCACTCCACAAGGACAACTGGTTTCTACTGTTCGTGTCGTTAATTTCATACTGAAAAAGAAATGAATCTACCAGATATACATACGCAAAAATTATTGGATTGCCTGACACACAGCCGCCTCGGTTTCGCCCTCTACCGGTTACCTTGGACAGACGAATGCTACCTGGTATTGCAAACCTCGGGCGATGTGGAACAATTAGCGGACATTCAGGAACTGAATGGAAAGAAAGGATTTGTCATGGCTCCTTTCCGGATATCGGAGGAACATCCCTTGGTACTTATCCGTCCGGATGTCACCGCATACGACTGGAGCGAAATCAGCGAAGCACTGTCTTCACTGGAATGTGCGGATGCCCTGCTCACCTGCAAAAGCCGGCAGAGTGAACTCTCCCCTTTTGTTTCCGAAGAAACGGATAAAGAACAATATACCCGCGCATTCGGGCGTTTCATCACTCCCTTACAAGAGAAGCGGTTCCAGAAACTGGTTCTGTCACGTTCTTCCGCCAGACATATCGGAGATGATTTTTCACCACTCGGCGCTTTTGTCCGGGCCTGCAACAACTATCCGCGCATGATGATTTACCTATGCCACACCCCTGCTTCCGGAACCTGGCTGGGCAGCACACCGGAAATCTTATTAAGCGGACACGGCAAAGAATGGCACACCGTGGCCCTGGCCGGTACCATGCCGATGCAGAACGAAGTGATGCCGACAGACTGGGACAGGAAGAACCGGGAAGAGCAGGGCTATGTGGCTGATTACATCCGCCGGATCGCCAAAAGATTCGGCAACAAGATGACGGAAAAAGGTCCTTATACCGCCCGTGCCGGACAATTGGTACACCTCAAGACCGATTTTTATTTCTTGTTGAAAAATACAGACCATATAGGCGATTTATTGCAAGAACTCCATCCCACTCCCGCCGTCTGCGGCCTGCCCAAAGAGGAGGCTTTCCGGTTTATTCCGGACAATGAAGGGTACGACCGCAGTTATTATTCCGGATTCACCGGCTGGCTGGATACAGAGGGGCATACCGATATCTACGTCAATCTGCGCTGCATGGAAATAAAGCCGGGTGAAGCCATCCTGTATGCAGGAGGAGGAATACTGGCTTCCTCGGAAGTAGAATCGGAATGGATGGAAACGGGAGACAAGATGAATACGATACGGAGCATCCTTCATCCTGACTTTATAAGTAAATAAATGGAAACAATTAAAGTAGAAGAATAATGTATTCAGACAAAAAGAACATACTTCAGTTGGTGGCACTTCTCAAAGCGCACGGTGTGCGGAAAATAGTGCTTTGTCCCGGCAGCCGTAATGCTGCCATCGTACATACTCTGGCCAATATAGAGGACTTCACTTGTTATTCTGTAACCGATGAACGCAGTGCCGGTTTTTTTGCCATCGGCCTATCTTTACAAGGGGGAGGCCCTGCCGCAGTATGCTGCACTTCCGGTTCGGCCCTGCTGAACCTGCACCCTGCCGTAGCCGAAGCCTTTTACCAACAAGTACCTCTGATTGTCATTTCCGCCGACCGCCCCGCTGCCTGGATAGGACAAATGGACGGACAAACCCTGCCCCAGCCCCATGTGTTCGGAACGTTAGTCAAGATGTCTGTCAACCTGCCCGAAGTACATACTGAGGAAGACGAATGGTTTTGCAACCGCCTTATCAACGAAGCCATACTGGAAACCACCCACCACGGCAAAGGGCCTGTACATATCAATGTACCCATTTCCGAACCCATTTACCGCTTCACCGCCAAAACACTTCCCGAAGTACGTGTCATCACCCGTTATCAGGGACTGAGCGTGTACGACCGTGACTATAAGGAACTGATCGAACGGCTGAACAAGTACAACAAGCGCATGGTCGTGGTAGGCCAGATGAATCTGATTTACCTGTTCGAGAAAAAATATGTGAAACCGCTTTATAAACATTTCGCCTGGCTGACGGAACATCTGGGCAACCAGACCATCCCCGGCATTCCTATCAAGAATTTCGACGCCGCCGTTTATTCCATGACACCGGAACGCCAGGAAGACATGGCCCCCGAAATACTGATTACCTACGGCGGACACATCGTATCCAAACAATTGAAGAAATACCTGCGCAATCATCCCCCGCGCGAACACTGGCATGTTGCCGCCGACGGGAAGATAGCCGATTTATACGGTTGCCTGACCACCGTCATCGAGATGGATCCGTTTGAGTTCTTGGAAAAAATAGCTTTCCTGCTGGACAACAAACCTACCCATTATCCGCTGATGTGGGAAAACTATTGCAAAAACATTCCGATGCCGGACCTTGCTTATTCCGAAATCTCCGTTATCGGAAAACTCATCCGGGCATTGCCCGAACCCTGTGCCCTGCATCTGGCAAACAGCTCCACCGTGCGCTATGCACAGTTATTTACAGTTCCTCCCCAGGTGGAAATCTGTTGCAACCGGGGAGTGAACGGCATAGAAGGCTCCCTGTCCACCGCCATCGGTTATGCCGCCGCTTCCAGCAAGCTGAATTTCATCATCATAGGCGACTTGAGCTTCTTCTATGACATGAACGCACTGTGGAATCAAAATTACGGTGCCAACATCCGCATCCTGTTACTGAATAACGAAGGAGGAGAAATATTCCACACCCTGCCTGGAATGGACAAATCAAGCCGTTCCAGGGAGTTTATCACAGCCGAGCATTACACCACCGCCAAAGGCTGGGCGGAAGAACGCGGCTTTATTTACATGAAAGTGACCGGAGAAGAAGAGCTGGAAGAAGCGATGCAGCCATTCACCTCATCCGAGACACGGATGCAACCCATGCTGCTGGAGGTGTTTACCGACAAGGAAAAAGACACCACCCTGTTAAGAGAATATTATCACGGACTTAAAAATAAAAATGAATAATGGAAACAAGAGAATGGAAAACCATCAAAGAATATCAGGATATTCTGTTTGACTTTTACAACGGAATAGCGAAAATCACCATCAACCGTCCGCGTTACCGCAACGCGTTCACCCCCACCACCACTTCGGAAATCAGCGACGCCCTGTATTACTGCCGCGAGTGCCAGGATATCAATGTAGTGGTTCTGACCGGAGCAGGCGACAAAGCCTTCTGCAGCGGGGGAGATATGCACGTAAAGGGGCATGGCGGCTATATCGGCACAGATGGAGTTCCCCGTCTGAATGTGCTGGACGTACAAAAACAAATCCGGTCACTGCCTAAACCGGTCATCGCCATGGTAAACGGTTACGCCATCGGCGGCGGTCATGTGCTGCATGTGGTATGCGATCTGACCATTGCCTCAGAGAATGCCATTTTCGGACAGACAGGTCCCAAGGTAGGCAGCTTCGACGCCGGATTCGGCTCTTCCTATCTGGCACGCATCGTAGGGCAGAAGAAAGCCCGTGAAATATGGTTCCTTTGCCGTCAATACTCCGCACAGGAAGCACTGGAAATGGGATTGGTCAATACAGTCGTTCCTTTCGACCGCCTGGAAGACGAAACCGTGGCATGGGCAGAAAAGATGATGGAGCACAGCCCGCTAGCTCTTCGTATGATCAAAGCCGGACTGAATGCCGAACTGGACGGACAAGCCGGCATACAAGAACTTGCCGGAGATGCCACCATGCTGTATTACATGACAGAGGAAGCACAGGAAGGAGGAAAGGCATTTTTGGAAAAACGCAAGCCACGGTTCCAGGATTATCCGAAGTTCCCATAACCAGTGGTTCATTTTTCCGGTGGAGGACAACCCAATAGTCCTCCTTGCTTCCCATTAACCACTAATCACTAATAAGAATGTTCCAAACCCGAATTATAAAAAAACAATTACACTTCAAGCAACCGGCAGGTACTTCCAGAGGAGTATATACCACCCGGAATGTATGGTACATCCTCCTCACCGACACCGGCAGCCGCCACTATGGCGTGGGTGAATGCGCCCCTCTCCCTGCCCTGAGCTGTGATGATATCCCCTCATACGACGAGGTGTTGGCCACTGCCTGCAAGAACCTGGAAAAGAATGGGGAAATAGACCGGGAAGCCTTGCTTCCCTATCCGTCCATCCTGTTCGGTATGGAAACCGCCCTGCTGCATTTCCGGGCACGCAGCCTGCAATTCTGGCACACCCCGTTCAGCAAAGGCAAAGAGGGTATCCCCATCAACGGACTCATCTGGATGGGAAACTTTGACGAGATGTACCGGCGCATCGGGGAAAAGATGCAGCAAGGTTTCCGCTGCATCAAACTCAAAATAGGCGCTATCGACTTTGAAAAGGAACTGGAGCTGCTGGCGCACATCCGCCAGCATTTCACCCCAGCCCAAATCGAACTGCGTGTAGATGCCAACGGTGCTTTCTCTCCTACCGATGCCCTCGAAAAGTTACATCGTCTTTCCGAATTCCAGCTCCATTCCATCGAACAGCCCATCCGTGCGGGACAATGGGATGAAATGGCCCGACTCTGTGCCGCCACCCCCTTTCCCATTGCACTGGATGAAGAGCTGATAGGCATCAACCGGCGCGACCGGAAAATAGAATTGCTGGAAACCATCCGTCCTCAGTACATTATCCTGAAACCTTCTCTGCACGGAGGAATCAGCGGCTCCGAAGAATGGATGGAACTGGCGACTGAAAGAGGCATCGGCTCATGGGTCACTTCCGCTCTGGAGTCCAATATCGGACTGAATGCCATCGCACAATGGTGTGCCACCTTGCAGCCCGCCCTCCCCCAAGGACTAGGTACCGGCTTGCTGTTTACCGACAATATAGACTATCCGCTTCACATCGAAGGGGACTGCCTTTGGTTCCACCCCGAAGAACAAGAACCCGATTTACTAAACTGGCTGAAACAATGACAAAATTCTGCACCAATAGAAACAAACAAACCATTCTGATAGAAAGCATCCCCTACTCCAATTGGGAAATTGAAATGGTAAGAATGAATATCCCTGCCGACAACCGAAGTTTCCGGCAGGAACTTTTCTCCTTTCTTTCCGAATGGTTTGACCCGGCAGACACCCTGCTGGTACATACTTCAGGCTCCACTGGCAAACCCAAGGAACTGTATGTAGAAAAAGAACGCATGATGGAAAGCGCCTGCCTCACCTGTTCCTTCCTCGGACTACAAAAAGAAGATTCCGCCCTGCTCTGTATGCCCTTGCAATACATTGCCGGAAAAATGGTGGTAGTACGTGCCTTGGTAGCGGGACTGGACTTGCTGCCTGTCACTCCATCCGGGCATCCTTTAAAAGACCTGACAAAAGCCCCCGTCTTTGCCGCCATGATCCCCATGCAAGTCTATAACTCACTGCAAGTTCCCGAAGAGAGAGCGATATTGCAACAAATCAGGCACCTCATTATCGGAGGTGGTCCTATCGACTCCCAATTGAACGCTGCGTTAAAAGATTTCCCCCATGCCGTATGGTCTACTTACGGCATGACCGAAACCTTATCACACATTGCCCTACGCAGACTGAACGGTCCTGAAGCTTCAGACTGGTACACCCCTTTCGAGAGCATACAGATCCGTCTGAGTAAAGAAAACACCTTGGTGATATACGCTCCCGAAATTTGCGGAAAAGAACTGGTGACCAATGACATAGCCGAGATAAACGGACAGAACCAATTCCGCATTCTAGGCAGAAAAGACAATACGATCAATACCGGAGGAGTGAAAGTGCAGATAGAACAAGTAGAGGCCGCATTGAAAGAACACCTGTCCGTTCCTTTCTTGATCACCTCCGCTCCCGACGAAAAATTCGGAGAAATCATTGTGCTGCTTGCCGAAGGGCAACTGCCCGACGACATAGAACAGACCTGCACACATCAATTACCTCCCTACTGGCGTCCCAAACGTTTTGTTCCGGTATTCAAACTTCCCCTGACAGAAACCGGGAAACCCGACCGTGCCATAGCCAAATTACTGGCGCAAAAATAACTCCGCTCCATTCATAAAGGGTGAATTCAAAAACAAATCAAACGATCTTTTTGAATTCACCCTTCTTTCTGTAAAAAAGAATAATTTTCCGTGTTCTCCTACAACTTACGGGAAGCTAAAATTGTTCTCCTATCATTATATTAAAAAAATCAAATACACGTAGTTTTTTTCCGTTTTATTTTCCCTTATGTCCACTACTTCCGGCGGAATGTATCATTAAATTCTAATTTTGTGAACCTAGAGCTGATACAAAGTATGTTATATAATACCCCAAAACCACAGGATACCAAAGAAGGACTGTCCGATCAAGATTTCAGTATTTATATGGATGCGCACACAGTGCCTTTCAGCAAATACCCCTCTTATCTGCCGGAAGGAGTTTTGGGTATGTGTACTGAAGGGAATGCCGAGATCCAGATTGGTCTCCGGAAATATGTTATTTGTGCAAACGACATTCTTATTTTCATGCCGGGATTCTTGGTTTCATTTATAAAATCCAGTCTGACTTTCACCATCGATTATTGTACTTTTTCAAATGCCCTTTTTTATGACGTGATCAATGGAAGTATCAAACGTTTTCCGACCGGTTTTCATACCTACACCCAAACCCACTGCATCTATTCGCTATCCCAAGAGAAAGCGGAACAGTTCTCCCTCTATTTCCGGTTACTATACAACAGAGCTACTTCTCCAACTTATTTATTTACAAAAGAATCTATTACCAATCTGCTGAAATTACCTTTTCTGGAACTTTATGCAGACTATTACAGCACAGTAAAAGAACATAAAGTCACCACCTTGCATAAAGAAGAAATCGGATACTTTTTTCTGGATTTGCTGTTAAAGCATTACAAAGAAAACAAAGAAGTGGCGTTCTATGCCGAAAAGTTGCATGTTTCCTCCAAATACCTGACTGAAGCCTTGACTCTGGTAAGTGGAAAATCCCCCAAAGAATGGATTATACATTATACCCTGCAAGAGATTTACGCATTATTGGAGAATCCATCCATCAGCATACAGGAAATCGTTCAAAGAACCCGGTTTGCCAATCTTGCCACCTTAAGACGTTTCTTCAAGCGGCATACCGGAACATCCCTGTTGCAATACCGGAAACAGGACTTATACAAAAATAATCAACAATAGGTATCTCAATAAAAAAATCAGCCCGTCCCAAGCATTCTTCCGGAACGGGCTGATCCCTCTATCTACCAAAACTTGTTGTTTTCCTTACTATACTCAAATCCGGCCGCCTTCAATTTTTTCACCAACAGCTCCTTGTCTACATTCATATCATCACAAAGCTCGTCCAGCGAATGATAGCAGTCACGAAGTTTCATATTCACCATGCTGAAAAGCATCATCGGGTCATCAGGTAATTCCATATCAATATCTCCTTTTTTAAAATCGGATGCAAAGTTACAAAACTTTTCATAATGATCCGTATTCCATCGCTAAATATCGGTCTGACAAAAAGTTATCCCCTGCTTTTTATCCTATTAATCCGTCAGCTTCACCGTTTCCATCTTCCCCGGAACCAAAGTAAGACGCGCCGTTCCATCCCTGTCTATCTCCACCTCCATATACCGGGCCCGGATAATGATCCTTCCGTCTACAGTCAGCACCCCCCACTGGCAGGAGCTGTCCTGATAGGCGCAATAACCACCCACCGGACGCAATATTCTCCGATAGACAGGTGGAATCAAAATCTGCTCCGCTGTCCTCAACCCCCATTTCACTCCTATCTGAAAAGGTACGGCCTCCACACTCCTGCTGATTATACGCTGCCGTTTCCGTTCAGTCTCGCACTTTTCCTCCTGCAAATGTTTCTCCACACGCTCGTCCGCCTGCCTTCGGAGCAATGCCACCGCCTCATCAAAATCCTCACTCCGGTCCGACGGACGGTTACAAGCCACATAACGCTTTCCATGTCCTTTCTCCACATGATAATACCGTCCCTCCTCATCCATCACCACAATACTTTGATCCGGCAACCGTCCGCTCAGATAATAAGCACGCTCCTCATCCCCTTCCAACAGACAAACCTGCGGTTCACAACAAAAGCCTCCATCTTCCATGCGGCGGCATCGGGAAGGCACTCTGCCATCGTACATCTTCACATAAAACCCCATCCACACAATGGACGAAGAAGGCAACCCGTATGTATTGGCATACACCTGCCTTGTCCTGCTGTAATAAGTACGGTTCACCTGTAACAATTCTATGCTCCCGTATCTGAGGACACGCGGGCGGACAGCATAACACCGGCCGTTCCGTAAATCCACATAAGACACCGAATTCCCGGCATGACGGACTTGCAACAAATCATCTTTCAGCAACCTCACCTCACAGCAATGCCCCAGTTCGGCCACCAAAGCCCCCGTATCATCCAGTACCCGGACACACCCGTTCCGAAGCCTCCCCACGGCAAAACGTCCTTTGATACTCAAAATCTCTTTAAACGAAACGTCCGGCAGCATCTCATCTCCCTTTTCCAATCCCCAAAGACCTGTTTCCTTATCTACAAATGCCCTCAGCCTGCATGACGGTGACTGCTCCTTCTCATCCGGCAAAGCCTGCTCTCTGATGGAAGAAAGCAAACGCCCGTGCTCCATAACCATCACCAAGTCCCCACCGGCTTCAGCCGGCCTTTCCACCACCGGAAAAGCAGTAACGGAAGCATCACAATTCATCCGTCCGGGCAAACTCCCCTTTCCCGCCATCCGTCCCCGGAACATAGCATCCCAGTTCCATCGCTGTGTAGGAAGCCCGAAAATGCGGTACAGCCCCACATTGTCTATCAGCATACACGCCTCCTTGCCCTCCGATCTCCGCAATCCGCGTCCTACCTGCTGCAAATATTTAGCCAGTGACAAAGTAGGACGGGCCAGTTGTACAAACTCCACATCGGGACAGTCGAACCCCTCGCTGAATACATCCACATTCACCAGCACCTCGATTTTTCCATGTCTGAACTCCTCCACCATCCGCTTACGCTCCATAGCAGGAGTCTTGCTGTCCACAGCCACCGCATTCACTCCCCGCCTGCTGTAATACTCCGCTATCCGCCGGGCATGTTCAATGCTGATGGCATACACCATCCCCTTCTTGCCGGAAGCAAACTGCCTGACACTGCGGTACAGGCGCTCGATACCGGGACGCCTGTTCAGTACCGCATCCATCTCTTTCACCTGATAATCCCCATCGGCCCCCCGTTTCTCCAGACCGTCAATGAGCCGCTGCTCCTCGCTGCCGGGACGGATGGATACATAATCGAACACAGACAACACGCCTTTTTCAATAAACTCGGCAATACTCCACGAAGTAACCAGTACCTCGAACAGTTCCGTGAACCCCCTACGGTTCAGGCGGCAAGGTGTGGCAGTCACACCCAGTTTCTTTGCGGCAGGATAACGCTTCCACATCTCCGTGTAAGAAGCGGCCAAGGCATGATGAGCCTCGTCTATCACAATCAGTCCCGGAGCATCACCCGCCTCATTCCAGTGCCGGGACAGCCATTGGACAGACATCACCCTGACCGGAGTATCCTCCCTCCGGATACCATATTTAGCCAGCGTTTCCTCCATTTGCGCCACCAGTTCCCTACGATGGGCAATAAGCCATACCCCGCTGCCGGCAGAAGACACGAACTCACTGACCACAGATGCCAGCAGATGTGTCTTGCCCGTACCGGTAGGCATCTGCACCATCACACTCCGGTGAGCTTTCCACGCTTCCATCAGACGTGTTTTCATCTCTATCTGATAATCCCGCAACATAAATAATTTGCCGATTTGCTAACGTGCCAATGGAGTAAGAGGATAACTGAAAAAATTATTTACTAGCCAGCATATTATTAATCTGCGCCCGTATATTGGCTATCGTACCGCCCGACACAAGCCGTTTGGCAAAAGGTAGCAACGACTTGATGAAAGCCGCTTTCACCACCGTGTGTTTGTCTACATTCCTACAGTTCTCATCGGCCAGCATCTTTCCTACCACCACCGCCAGTTCGCGTGCCGTGGTACACTCTCCCAAAAGTATCTTGTAAGCCCTCATCACCTTTATATCGGGTATATAGACCGATACGTAAAATTCATCATCCGACAGTTCCGCCGGTTCCTGTGCCGGCTTCTCATCCGCCACACTTTCTGTATTCTCCGTTTTCTCAGAATCTTCCGGTTGGTCGGCGGCCTCATCACCCCGGTCGCCATAAAAGTTCTGAATGGCGGAAGATGCCACAGGAGCAATCAGATTATTTCCGCCATAAATATTTATCATCATATCAGGTTTTTCATTCATATACTATTTCTTTTCTCTATTCTTTAATTATTATCAACAGATCGTTAATCAAAATCCATATTTCATCAATATATAATCAATAGCATGCACCAATAGTAAACAGATAGTAAACGGTTATGAATCGATTTCCATACGTCATTCCCTACCCGTATATTTGTGCAGATAAATCAAAATCAATTTCTTTTATGAAAGAATACATCATGTCATTTTTCAATGCACCCGTCACCAATAAAATACCCACATGTATATGCAGTGTGGCAGGGCTTCATACCTACATCAGCACCAATCCGCAACTGGAAGAACTGACGCGTAAAGTCAGAGCCGGACTCGGAGACAAGCAAGCGTTCCGAAAGAATAAACAGACCCTTTTACCGTATGTCACTCCGGCAGGTATCTTCTCTTACTGCAAAGAGCAATGCATGCAAGTTCCTTCGGGCCTCTTTGTCATAGATATTGACGAACTGGCTTCCACCGAAGAAGCGGCAATGTGGCGCGACCGTCTCTTTGCCGATGAAGTGCTGCACCCCGTACTTTCCTTTGTCAGCCCCGGAAATCAGGGAGTAAAACTTTTTATCCCTTATCGCATAAACCCTTTCCTGAGCGTAGAAGAATCCTTCGACAATGCCCTGCACACCGCATGGGAGTATCTGGAATGGAAATACGAGCTGAAAGTGGACAGGGCCAATGCCGACTTGTCCAGAGCCTGTTTTCTGTCGCACGACGGAGAAGCGAAAATCAATAACCATAAATATTAAAAAATGAACGATTCTATTTCTATCTTGGAACAGCTGGTAACAGCCATCGAACAAGCGGGAGTCAATGTGGCCCCCACCTATCAGGAATATATGCCGCTGGCCTTTGCCATAGCCAACAGTTGCGGAGAAGAAGGACGCACCCGGTTCCACCGCATCTGCCGCATATCCGAAAAGTACCACCACGATGAAGCAGACAAACTGTACGGACATGCTCTGACCAAAGGAACAGGCAGAAATTCCCTGGGAACCGTCTTCCATCTGGCAGAGGTGGCCGGGGTGAAAATGGACCCGAAACTTGCAAACTTGCAGAACTTGCAGTCTCTCCACACCCACACACGTGCACGCGTATCCTATAATGCCCATCCGGATGCCTCCGACGGGACTCCGCCCGACGCTGTTTTCACGGACACAGCCTCCCCCCTGTCCGACGGCGTGCCCAAAGCCATCCTCCCTGCCCGACTTCCCTCTTTCCCCGACTACCGCTGGCCCGCCTTCCTGCAAGGGATCATAGACTGCGGTAACTCTCCCGCCCAACGGGATATCCTGCTGCTGGGTGCAGCAACCGTGCTGGGAAGCACCCTCAACAAACTGGTAAGTTTTGTGTACGGACGAAAACACAAGTATCCCTGTCTGCAAGTGTTCGTCACCGCGCCTCCCGCTTCCGGCAAGGGTGCACTGACCTGGGTACGCCGTCTGGCAGAACCCATACACAACGCGCTGCTGGACACCTACCGGGAAAAAATAAAGACCTACCGCATGGAAAAGACCAAATGGGACACTTTGGGGAAGGAAAAGGTAAATACCCCTGAACCCGAACAGCCCCAGCTGAAAATGCTCCTCATAGCCGGTGACAATACCGGTACAGGCATACAGGAAAACCTGATGGACTCCGGAGGCGTAGGACTGATATGCGAAACCGAGGCCGACACCGTGAGCACCGCCATTGGAGGCGATCACGGACACTGGAGCGACCTCCTCCGGAAATGTTTCGACCATGACCGGCTGGCCTACAACCGGCGCACCAATCACGAATACCGCGAATGTAACGTCACGTTCCTCTGCGTGCTTCTCAGCGGCACGCCTGCACAAATCAAGCCCCTTATCCCATCGGCCGAAAACGGATTGTTCTCGCGCCAGCTGTTCTACTATATGCCTGCCATTGAAGAATGGGAAGACCAGTTCAACGAAGCGGATACAGACTATGACTCCCGTTTTCTGGAATGGGGGGCACAATGGAAAGAAGTGCTGAACGCCATCACCGCCTCGGTGAGCAACATCAACATGAAGCTCACCCACGAGCAAAAAGAGATATTCAACTTCCACTTTGCCCGTGTATTCGGACGAGCCTCCGCCATTCACGGTAACCAGATGAAAAGCGCTGTAACCCGTATTGCCATCAATATCTTCCGCATCATAAGCATTATCGCCCTGCTGCGCTCTCTGGAATCCCTGCTGCCGGGAGGCGAAAGGAGCGGCGAACCACAGGAAAACATCGTGCGTACCCTGCTGAACTGTCCCGGACTGACCCCGTCGGCCCATATTCCACAAGAAAACATAGCAGACGGAATCGTGCCGCAATTCAACCTCTCCATCCGCACCGACGACTTTTATGCCGTGCTGGCCTTGGTGGAACCTCTGTACCGCCATGCATGCCACATTCTCTCGCTCCTGCCCGCAGGAACCCCCAGCGCACCATCGGCGAACATGACTCCCGAAACCCTGTTCGACTGCCTTCCCCTGCGCTTCACCCGCAACGAAGCCATCGACAAAGGAGAACAGGTAGGAGTTCCGGCAGGCTCGGTGGACTCGCTGCTGAAACGTATGACCGAACGCGGACAGCTGGTCAAAGTGGGGCGTGGCGAATACGAATTCAACGCGCGCATGCACACACGTACGTGTGTGGGTGTGAGAGAGAGTGCAAGTTCTGCAAGTTTGCAAGATTCCTGAATTTAAAATGTATAAATATGAAAGATTTCCTTTATTTCCCATCCATGACAAAGGGTAGCCTGGCTCTGCTCTATTTTCCCGGTTCAAATCCCCGGATAGCCACCCGGCATCTGATGAGGTGGATAAACGGCTGTCCCCCTCTGATGGAAGAGTTATCCGCAACGGGTTACTATACCTCGCAAAAAGTCTTCACGAGCCGCCAGGTGACACTGATCAACCGGCATCTGGGCAGCCCCGGATAGCCCTGCAAGCTCTCTGGAACAGGATGAAAGCCATAAAGTGCCACAAGGTGTCATAAAGCGTCAGCACGCATTTCACAGTACCTATCTTTGCAATGTCAACAATGAGGGAGCCGATACGTTACTAACCTTCGGCCTAGCATGTTACTAACATGTAACCCCATACGTTACTAACCTTCAGCCTTACACGTTACCTACGTGCAATCCGCAAGAAAAGTAAAGTATTCTCCTTCTTCACTGACGAAATTCATTTTTTATTTTTCATCTCTTAAAACCCTATTTATCATGATTAACTACAGCACCTGCATGCGTGGTAACCCCACCGACAAAGACGCGGCCAAGAAGGCGTATGCCAACGCCCAGTACTCACAAGTAATGACACTGGACAAGTTCTGTTACCACATTGCCAGCCACGGATGTGTATATTCGCGCGCCGATATCCAGGCCATCCTTATTCTTGCCGTGGACTGCCTGCGCGAGCAGTTGTTGAACGGACAGCAGATACAGATGGGCGATCTGGGCGTATTTTCGAACAGTATCCGAAGCCTCGGCGCCCATTCGATGGCAGAGTTCACTGTGGAGAACATCACCGAGGTGAACGTACTGTGGGCTCCGGGCGTCCGTTTCAACAACCTGCGCCAAGATGCCGAATTCCAACTGGTTCCCACACGCAAGGCAGCCGCCGAAGTAGTGAAGGCATTGAAGGCCGGAAAGACTACGGTAGACCTGACAGGCAATTCTTCTGCCGCCGGCATTGCCGCTGACGATGCTGACGCCTCCCGCATTCCAGCCGCTTCCGGTGAACCGGCAGACGAGAATAGCTGACCGGCTTGTTCCGCTCCACAGAGATAGCATGATGTGATTATGGAACACGGGCGACACGGATTCTTCTTTCACTCCCCCGTGTCTGTCCGCCAGTTCCGTAACCTCCTTTTGTTCCATTCGCATTTTAAACTGACAAAAAACAGATATTTCCATGAATAAATCCAACCACGAATCCAAGAAAATCACCTGGACACAAATTCTCCGGGCAGTTATCCAGGCAGCCATCGCGGCACTCACCGCTTTGGGCATTACCAGTTGCGCATCCCTCATCTAAAGAACAAACACAACATTTTCCAAATCTCAATTTATTATGATACAAGAAACATTCCCAATGATAATCGGTGAGGAAGAAATGAAGAACGAACGCCAACTCCTCACCGTAGAGGACGGAGCGCTGATGCAAGGACGCGAATCAGTGCGATACCTCATCCTCCACTGTAGCGCCACACGTTGTGACAAAGACTATACTGCCGAGCAATTACTTCGTGACCATAAGACCCGTGGTTTCCGGACTGTAGGTTACCACTTCTATATCCGTCGCGACGGCACCATCACCCAGCACCGCAAACTGCTGGAAGTGGGGGCACACTGCCGTCCCTGGAACCGTTGCAGCATCGGCATCTGCTACGAGGGCGGTCTGGATGCAGACGGACATCCGGCAGACACCCGGACCGCAGAGCAGACAGAACAGCTTATCTTGTTGCTGATGCGTCTGGCAAAGCTCTTTCCCGGTGCCCGGATAAGGGGACATAGGGATATGAGCGGAAGCATCCCGAAGGCTTGTCCGTGTTTTGACGCGGAAGGGGTGTTCGGATATTTGGAAAGGTAATTTCTTTTCCCAAGGTTTCCTTTTGCCAGTGTTCGTTTCTGCTCTCAAGTAGAGAGTGATACTACTGGCAGAGGGAATTTTTTACTAAGATCATCCGGTCGGTACCGACACACCGAAACAGACTATCATATAGATAAAAATTCTTTAGGAGTAAATATAGTAATATCAGAAAATAAAAAATCCTTCCTGTTACGGGTTATTGTATAATCCGCGTTTATTTTTAAAGCTGAACAAATCCTAATCGGATAATCTTCTTTATTATTAAAGCTCCGGGAACAAGCGCTCTCGTTCCCGGAGCTCCCCCTGCACTTTTCACAAAGGACAAGGGTTCTGATCTAACATTAGTGCCGGCTATGTTCCATTTCCGGCCGGCAGACGGAAATAACAGGCTGCAAAAACAAAGTTTTTTAACTGCTAAATTACTAAGGACCCTCATCGAGAAGGATCGTTAAGAACAGCCCGTTTTACTAATAGGCATTCTTCTCGCCACGGAAGACATTCGCCACCGTCCTGTACATGATGTAAAGGTCCAGACCGAAGCTCCAGTGCTCCAAATACCAGATATCACCACGGATACGGCCCTCCATGTCTTTTAGTTCCTTCGTTTCCCCACGGAAACCCGTAACCTGGCTCCATCCCGTTATACCCGGTTTCACAAAATGCCGCACCATATATTTATTGATCAACCTTGAATATTCCTGCGTATGGAGAAGCATGTGAGGACGAGGCCCCACGATACTCATATCTCCTAACAGCACATTGATAAACTGGGGCAGCTCATCTATATTCGTCTTACGCATTATATTGCCCCAGCGCGTCTTGCGGGGATCATGCTCTGTGGCCTGTATCCTGTCGGCATCTGCATTTACTTTCATACTGCGGAACTTGTAACAATAAAACTCCCTGCCGTTCAGCCCGTTCCGTTTCTGGCGGAAGAACAGCGGGCCGGGCATGGTCAATCCGGTCACTATCGCCACCACAATCAGAATAATCGGAAAAAGCGTACAAAGGAACACCGATGAGACTACTATGTCAAAGGTTCTTTTCAGCAGGCGGTTCCCCGGCCAACTTAAGGGATCGGGGCGAAGGCCCAGGTAAGGGACGTTCCCCATGATGTTGAACGACATACGGTGGTGGAGATAATTGCGCACATTGGGCACACTGAAGAAATGTACCAGATGGTTCTCGCAGTAATTAATCAGAGAAACAATGACCTCTCTGTCTTTTGAGGGCAGGCAGCAGAACAGGTAATGTACATAATCATGTTTCTCCAGATATTCCTGTACCTGCGCCGGCTGGCCCAAATACGGACATTCTACCGGAAAAGCAGGATTCGCCTGACCGTCAAAATAGCCCACGACCGAATAACCTGTATCTTCACTGCCCGACATCTCATGGTAGATTTCCAAGTTGTTGTCCGTACTTCCTACCAGTACCACAAAACGCGTATGTTTCTTGCTCATACGGTAAAGCCTGATGAGAAGACGAAGAGTGAAACGGAACGAAACAAGACACATAAACAGGAGAAAAAGGTACTCCAGCATGAACAGGGAGGCTATATCCGCATAGTTTCCTACAGAAAGGACCAGACCGCCCAGGAGGACAAACAGGAACATATTCTCGAGCACACGTTTCCATATCTGAAGGGAATGCACTTTCCTCCGGTGAAGCACTACTCCTGAATGGATGGCGCAAAGGGCGTAACATAACATTAGTGTAAGCATGATTTGCAGAACGGTGATTCCACCAACCTGCAGGCTATCCCACTGCATCTCATTGGACAGCTTGCTGAAAAGCAGGAATAGCAGACCGCAAAGAAAGGTCTCGGTGACAATCACAAAGGTCTCGATCAGGTGGTTGTAGGATGCTAATTTGTCTTTCATAGTGGTATGGGGGGTAAGTTTAAAGATGTATGCCGTGTTATCCCCAACTGGGATTCTCATTATCTGTTCTTATACATCGACTCATAATATTTTTCATATTCGCCACTGGTAATATGATCCATCCATTCCTGATTGTCCAAATACCAACGGACCGTTCTCTCTATTCCTTTTTCAAATTGCAAACTAGGCTCCCATCCTAATTCGTGCTTCAGTTTATTGCTGTCAATCGCATAGCGGAGATCATGACCTTTGCGGTCGGTCACATAAGTTATCAGACACTCTGAAGTGCCTTCCGGATTTCCCAACAAACGATCCACGGTTTTGATTATTACTTTTATCAAATCTATATTCTTCCATTCATTGAAACCACCGATATTATATGTATCCGCTGTTCTGCCCTGATGAAAAATAAGATCAATAGCACGGGCATGATCCACAACATACAACCAGTCGCGTACATTCTCTCCCTTACCATATACCGGCAATGGTTTTCCATGACGTATATTGTTGATAAAAAGCGGAATCAATTTTTCCGGAAACTGATGAGGACCATAATTGTTAGAACAGTTTGTTACAACGGTAGGCATACCATATGTGTCATGAAAAGCACGAACAAAGTGATCACTACTTGCCTTACTTGCAGAATACGGACTATGAGGCTGATATTTGGTTTCCTCCGTGAAGAAAGTCCCGTCAAATTCCAATGCCCCATATACTTCATCGGTAGAAATATGATAAAAACGTTTCCCCTCATACTTTTCCGGCAGGGATTCCCAATACAACTTGGCTGCCTGAAGCAAAGCCAATGTACCCATCACATTGGTTTGTGCAAAAGTAAACGGATCTTTGATACTTCTGTCCACATGACTCTCGGCGGCAAGATGGATAATACCATCCACTTGATATCGCACCAATAATTCCTGAATGGTTCCAAAATCACAAATATCCGCCTTTACAAAAATATAGTTCGGTTTGTCCTCTATATCCTTCAAATTGGCCAGATTACCGGCATAAGTCAGTTTATCCAAGTTTATAATGCGGTATTCCGGATACTTGTTTACAAAAAGACGTACCACATGGCTGCCGATAAAACCGGCACCACCGGTAATGATTATATTGCGTTTAAATGAATCCATAATTTAAAATATTGTTTTAATTAGTTATTGTTGAGTTTCCAATTCTAGCATACATTTCTTTAGAGAATCTTTCCAATAAGGGATAGTGATACCAAAAGTTTCCTTCACTTTTGTTTTATCCAGCACCGAAAAATGAGGACGTTCCACCTTACTGGGGAACTCATCGCTGTGACAAGGCTGTATGTCACAATTATTTCCGCTCAATTCACAAATTTCCTTCGCAAAATCATACCAAGAACATACCCCTTCATTGCTGAAATGATAGACACCTTGACGATCCAGCAAGTTCTCTTCGATTATGTTATAGATCAAAGCAGCCAAATCTCCGGCATAAGTAGGAGTGCCTACTTGATCAAAAACCACTTTCAGTGAATCTTTTGTTGAAGTCAATTGCCGCATGGTTTTCACGAAGTTCTTACCGAAAGGCGAGTAAAGCCAAGCTGTGCGGAAAATAAGATATTTACATCCTGCTTTTACCAAAGACTGTTCGCCCGCCAGTTTGGTTTTTCCATAGACACCCAACGGATCAGTTTCCCAAGACTCACGGCAAGGAATGTTTTTATCCCCTCGGAACACATAGTCTGTAGATACATGAATAAGCGTGGCACCTGTTTCTGCGGCAGCAACAGCCAAATTCTCCACAGCTTTGTTATTCAGCAAATCGGCCATAGCAAAATCATCTTCCGCCCTGTCTACATTCGTATAAGCAGCACAATTTACAATCACATCTATCTGCTCCTTTTTCAACATATTACAGACAGCTGTCGCATCTGTGATATCCAGTTCATTTACATCTGTAAAGAGATAACGATTCCGGCTGTCTAACGACACTCTGCGCATCTCATTGCCAAGTTGACCATTGGCACCTGTAACAAGTATATTCATCATTCGTATAGATTAATAGTGTAGTCAAACGGAGAGTCATAGTCTTTCAACAAAGGATGTTTCAAATCCTTCTCACTTAAAATGGCCTCGGCAACGGGTATTTTCCAATCAATACCCAGACTTTCATCGCGCAGCTGAATGCCACCATCAGCTTGCGGTGCATAGAAGTTATCGCACTTATATTGAAAAACCGCTGTTTCACTCAATACGGCAAAGCCATGGGCAAATCCACGGGGGATAAAGAATTGGAGATGGTTTTCCTCCGTCAATTCCACCGCAACATGCTGCCCGTATGTAGGACTTCCCTTGCGGATGTCTACCGCCACATCAAGTACGGCACCTTTTACACAACGCACCAGCTTGCTCTGCGTATAAGGCATTTGCTGAAAATGCAACCCACGCATCACGCCATACGATGACATACTCTCATTATCCTGTACAAAATTGACAGGCATCACCTTTTCATTAAACTCCCGTTGAGAAAAAGATTCAAAGAAATAGCCTCTTTCATCTTTAAAGATGCGCGGTTCAATGACCACCACACCTTCTATTCCTGTTTTTATAACCTCCATATCTTAATCTAGATTTTCTTTGCCTGTACGTTCCACTTCATCAATCACTTTGAGCAGATACTGACCGTATTGGTTTTTCAGCATCGGTTTGGCAAGGTCACGCATCTTATCTGCCGTTATCCAGCCCTTGCGATAAGCAATTCCTTCCAGACAAGCCACTTTCAAACCCTGACGTTTTTCAATGACTTCTATATAAGTCGAAGCTTCTGCCAATGAATCATGCGTCCCCGTATCCAGCCAGGCAAAACCGCGTCCCAACGTCTGTACTTTCAGTTCACGATCTTCTAGAAAACGCTGGTTCACTGTCGTTATTTCCAGTTCGCCACGTGCGGAAGGTTTGATGTTCTTGGCCACTTCCACTACTTTGTTGGGATAAAAATAGAGGCCCACCACTGCATAATTTGATTTGGGCTGTTCCGGTTTTTCTTCGATGCTCAGGCAGTTACCTTCCGCATCAAATTCTGCCACACCATAACGTTCCGGATCGTTCACCCAGTAACCGAATACAGTGGCTTTTTGTTCTTCTTCCGCCATACGCACGGCTTCACGAAGAAGAGAACTGAAACCGTTACCATGGAAGATATTGTCGCCTAATACCAAACATGCAGAATCATTACCAATGAATTTCTCTCCGATAATAAAGGCTTGTGCAAGACCATCGGGAGAAGGTTGTTCGGCATACTCGAACTTCACACCATAGTCTGATCCATCGCCCAAAAGACGCTTAAAGCCGGGCAGATCATAGGGAGTGGATATAATCAGAATCTCACGGATGCCTGCCAGCATCAAGACTGAAATGGGGTAGTAAATCATCGGTTTGTCAAAGATGGGGAGAAGCTGCTTGCTTACTCCCTTGGTGATGGGGTACAGACGGGTACCGCTACCACCGGCGAGAACAATTCCTTTCATACGAATAAGTTATAGTGTTTGTTATTTTAAATGTACTTTAAATATCACTCCGCCTGACAAATGCTTACATTCTGTCATTTCTACCACAGCATTAATATAATCTTTCCAAAAACTATATTTTAACCCACAGTTTATGGTACGACTGTCGTATTCAGCCATTACATTAAGATTGTTTAATGCCTTCACAAAGAAATTTGTACCCGATAGATAAAAATGAAAATTTACTCCAACAGCCGGACCGTTTAAATGATAGTCTTTCCGTTTATTGTATAAATAAGCAACATGAATGCCTAGCTCTCCCCTATTTTTGAAATAAAAATGCTTAGTACCAGCTATATAATATCGGTTCCAATGTCCATTACCCATCTCTCCTACTCCACCAATGCCATAATCATCTTTATCAGAATTTCCTAATATATCATTGGTACTTGGATCATTCGCGCCCAATACAATCTGAGGAGTCCATTCTTTCCACCACCCTTCCTTCCATATACGCAACCGCCCTGAAAACTGTCGGTCCTGGTTACAATATTTCCCCCAAACGGAAGGTGGAAAATAAGTACTACCGTGTTCTGCCTTATGCAAGGTACAAGTATATCCGATTTCGAGCCAAGGAAAAATGGTGATATTAATGTAGTAATTAAACGTATGATAATTCCAATGGGCAGGAGTAGCAGCCACATCCAAATAAGAAGCTCCGAACAGGAATGTCTTATCCCGTTGCATATCGGCAGTAGGCATGTGCAGAAGTCCGGTGGTTCCATACACATACTGAGAAAAACCTTCCTGCCATATCATACACAGCAGAAAAACAAATAAAATTTTCTTCATTAAAACAAAAGGCAGGAAAAACAACAATCAACCTTGTTCCTTTTCAAATTTATCACGATAAAAATTATAGTTTAAAGAACGGTATCCGGAGAACAGTCTTTTTAAATAATATTGATTGGCAAAATGTACACTTGTCAAACAATGCAACAATCTATAAGGCAAATTGCTTTTGCCTTCATCCAACAACACCATTAGGATGAATGCCGTTTCCTCTTGTGCGGAAAGTTGTCTATACTCTTTTTTTGCCAAAACCTAATTATTCATGATGATATCATGAACAAAGGTAGCAATTTATTGTTTCTGAGAAAGTAACCAATAAAAATATTTTTCGTGTTTATCTATCAAACTTTCCCATGAGTATTCGTTCCTGATTACTTCAATATTACGGGCTGTATATTGAATCTTGCTTCCCTCCGCAATCGTGTCAATACGGTTAAGATATTCAGTGACTTTGTCTGCCGAAGGATAATAGAAAGCATTCTCCTTCAGTACGGCACGGTTGAAAATATTGTCATGAGCAAAGATGAAACAGCCTGCCGCCATCGCCTCAAGCAGGGAAGGATTTGTTCCTCCCACACTGTGACCGTGGAAATAGGCCTTTGAGAAATGACGGACTGAATCCAGCTTTTTGAAATCATAGATGCCGCCGACAAATTCCACGTTTCTCTCGTTCCCGTATTTCTCTACAAGTTCTTTACCATGAGGCGTGTTTGTCTTGCCGACCACAATCAGCGGTCTGCGTCCGTTCTCTTTGGAGTGCAGATAACCTTCTATCGCCATCACGATGTTGTTTTCCGGTTCAAGGCGTGCTATCAGGATGTAATATTCTTCCGATTTCAATCCGAACTCCTCCAAGTATTCCGCCTTAAAATCATCGTGTATGTCTGCGCCATAAGCTAGGAACTTGCTTTCCTTGCCATATTTTTCTTTATAGTAATCATGGATACCCATGTTGTCGGCTATCAGGTAATGACTGTATTTCACCGCCATCTTCTCTTCCCAGTCTAGAAAGCGTCTCACCATCGGGCTGAACTTCGACCGCTTGTTCTCCAATCCGTCCATGTTCGTGGTGAATATTGGACGTTTCCGTTTTTTCACGTTGAACCAAATGTAAGCAGGAATGATGCTCGTATATCCTGCCTCATAGATGATGTCGAAATCTTCTTTCTTCAAAGCATCACGTAACGATGCAAAGTCATAGAAGAAACTGCCGACTGAACTGCCCATCCATGTTTCCGGACTGTAGATATGCTTAATCCGCACACCTTTGTACGTGCTTTCCTGATATGGATGAAACTTGGGTGAATAGACTACCACTTCATGACCTCTTTGTGCCATCCCTACGGAAATGTATTCAGCAAACTGTTCGAATCCCCCGTAGTTATTAGGTATACCACGGGTGCTGACAAATGCTATCTTCATAAATATTGGAATATAATTTTAGAGAGTATTCCCAAATGGTTATATTGGAATACTTGTTGAACTATAATATATTATTGGAGCAATATCGGATTGAAAAAAATGTATTACTTAACAAGCTGATTATAGAAGCCTATCAGTTGCGGATAGTATTTTTCCCTGTCAAAATGCTTTCTGGCAAAACTCAGTGCATTCTGTTGATAGTTTGAATATTGTTCTGCTGGTAATGAATCAGCCGCTTTCACAACTCTTGTCAAATCAACGGAATTGGCCGGAGTGAACAAGTATCCGGTTACTCCTTCTTCTATAATCTCAGGTATGCCGCCGATGTTTGTGCCGATAACAGGCACGCCTGCCGCGTATCCTTCTATGATAGTCATCGGGTTATTCTCATACCACTCAGACGGGACTATGATGAAATAAGCGTTCTCAACCAAATCTGTCAGTTCTTTACCTGACTTATATCCTAAAAATTCCACATTGGTAACGTTGTTGGATTTGGTGTAATCTTTCAATTCATCTTCCAGCGGACCGGTACCTGCTATTTTCAGATTGCTATTTGGCATATCCTTAAAAGCTGAAATCAATGTTTTTACGCCTTTTTCGTAGGACAATCTTCCGAAAAATAGGAAATATCTATCTGTCTTTTGGGCAGGTGCATCCAGTATTTTATCAGCCAGATTATACAGGACAATGTTCCTTTTCTCCTTCAATTCAGGCATGTATTTTTCATGCATCTGTTTGGCAAACTGACTTACATAGATAAGACCGTCAATGTATTCGGCGGGATTGAAGAAGCGATTCCTGTAACATTGTTCTATCGCCATCATCACGCTTAGTAGATAACTGTCTTTCGTGCATTTGTTGATCACACAATGATAAAAGTTTCTTCCCCTGCACTGCTCGCATATCTCACCTTTCCCGTTCCTGAACGTATAGGCGGGACATACGATGCGATAATCGTGAATGGAAAATATGATTGGTACATTATGCCGCTTCAAGACAGGCAAAATGGAACCGGTAATCTGTCCCCAGATCAAATGCATATGTGCCAGGTCAGGACGTTCCTTCTCTATCAGCTGTTCCAACTTCCGGGCTGCTTCCCTGTTATTGAAATAATTGATGATGTTTTTTACAGGCTTCAACAGTTCACTTCGGGTTTCCTTTGATTCAGGAAAATACGATTCATATTCAGAAGGATAATTCTCAGGCCATCTCAATGCAAAATTGACAACCTCTTCGCCATGCATCCTCAGCAACTCCATCGTACTGAAATACACGACCTCAGAACCACCCTTACGATAGTTAAAGACGTTAATTTGCAGAATTTTCATTAAATAAAAAGATATTAGACGGTTATTGTCACTCAACCTTTTCGGTTTGAGTCTGTAAAATTCTAATGTATATGCCTGTCAAGAACCAACCAGACAGGTTTATAATCTATCTGTTTTAACAAATCCTGTTTCATCTTCCTGTCCTTTTTCGAATCTCGGTCCAACAGATAGATTTCACTTTTATCTTTACTTCCTTGTGAGGATGAAACATAGAGACATAGAACATCAGATAGGTTGAATCTTGAGAAACATTTCCCTTTGCAAACTGCAACAGGCTCACTAAAACCAGCAAAAGTCGAAAGATTCTTTTATTCTAGTCAAAGCTCATAAAGTGTGTATATAAAAAGATGCTATTGACGTAACTACTCAGGTGAGGTAACCTATTGACGAAGAAGCTGTTTCAGTATTCCCAAAGATCGAATGCGCTCCTTTCTTAAAATATCATTAACCCTTTCATAATCAATCATGCGTTCGCTTATTGAACAGTCAGCATAATCCGTAACAATTCTGTCTTGCAACCTCGTCAGTTGCAAGATGCTCTGATTTCTGTTTCCGGTCTTATTGTTTGGCAATATCTCAATAAACTGCCTATTGAAATTCAACGCGAAGGCAGTTCCGTGGAAAGAGTCTGTTATGAAATAAGTAGAATTCTTTATGTATGACAGGAAATCAGGTAGATCAGGCAGATATATAAACTTGCCGCCCCTGCGGATTTGGTGGAAAGTGGGGGACACTCTATATAAAGGCAGTCCAACATGTTCTGCGAATCTAACTGCATATTTACTTAACGCAGGGTTATTATGAAGCTGATACACTAAAACATATTTGCCGCCCATATCTTTTTTTATCATTCTGCTCCATTCATCACCTGTAAGAAGGAGTGTTGGGTCAAGAACTTGTCCTGCACATTCAATGTCCATCTGCCTGAGCAACCCGACAGCCGTATTTTCTCTTACAGCTATGCCTGAATATGAAGACAACAGTTTTTTGTATTCAGAAAGTATCTTTGCCGTAAAATCAGTTCTGCCTAAACTTGCCGCATACGCTATTTTCCTTTTGTCTTTTACGAATGAGAGAAAATAAGCTTCATCATAGTGTCCGTTGAGAGTAGGTCCCCATACTTGATCACTGCCGGTCATGAATATATCGGCATCAAGACGTTTCAGATCGTCATGTGTCCTGCATAGCTGCGTCAGTTTCAGATACTTCCTGCGCATTTCTCTGAAGTTCAGTTCAGCCTTCTTTTCTTCAGGATAACGTAAAACTATATATGCCAATTTCTTCAACGAATTACCGGACCATCTCTGCTTGTTGTTAAGGTTTGTTTTTACGGCACTAAGTCCGTGTTCGTCATCGCGTATGTAATCTATGATTTCGCATTTATGCCCTAATCGTTCCAATGTCGTTATTGTGGCTATTGACTGCAATAAAGAACCGTAATTAGACGGAGCATGTCGGGTAATTACTTTTATATCCATAAACGTTATTTTAATATGTTATTTCGCCTGTCAGAAATTTTGCATAAAATGCGGTAGAAGAGAATCGGCATTCTTGGCAGTGTCTCAACCACAGAGCGCAAGAACTTTCTCTGGCTTTGCTCAGCCTTACCTGCCTTGAGGACAGTCTCCGTACAATTTTCGCCACGGAAGAACGGCACAAGCTGCTGTTTGCGCCAAATGTCTTTCAAGTCGAGCGCAAGTGCTACTTCTTTATATGCTTTCTGTTCTGACCTTAACGATAAGATATTATTCAACAGATTAAGTCCTTTGTCTGTGTGTACGATGACTAAGGTTTCACCCAAATCGTTTTCAGATCTTATTTTCCAAGGGTCCATTAAGGTTATGTCCGCTCCGACATTTGTCCCGAACGAGTCACCACAAACATTGCAGCCAGGAATAGTCCACAATCTTCTACCGAACGGAATCTGAGCTGCCCTATTCCAAGACAGTTCAGATTCGTTCACTCGAACAATTCCCGGCCATCCGTTCCCACGATAACGGATCGAGAAATTTAGATTTTCAGAGATTTCCATACCCATAATTTTAGCGAGAAATCTGGTCGAATCCAAAGTCTTCTGCTGCTTGCAAAAAATACAAATTCTGATAATCTCATTCGCCTTCCCTTTCAGTATGGTATTCATGGCCCTAAGCTGGCAGCTGGTACCGATAACAATCAGACGCTCGCACCGCTGTATTTTCTTTACCTCACGACACGCAAGTACAGAGTGGTAAACCGAGTTCGGAATGTCATCATATCGAGGTATATTCTCTTTCGTGTAAAACTCGCCTTCGGCATACGGATAACGTCCGGTCTTCCTCAACGTGTACACGCCGTCAGCCAAGTTGTTTTTCAGGCTCTCAATAATCAATGTCTTGCACACCCCGCCCGACGAGCTTTCACACCTTATCTTGTTGTCCTTATTATACCCTAAAAAATACTTTTTAATCGAAAAGTTATTGAAATATCCATCATAACCTTCTTTCTTATTAGCAGGGCAACTTTTTACGCATCGCAGACACCTGATGCACTTCTCGTCATCAATGACAACCTTGTGTATGCCGTTTTTCAACAACTTGAATGATATTGCCTGTTTAGGACATACTGCCTCACAAATGCCACATTGCTGACATAGGGAATAGTTGTAGTTTATTCTATTGTCAATGTACTGGAGCATAATCTGATTCTATAAATTCTTTGTATTTTTCTAAATATGTTTTAGCCGTAATCCGCACATTATAAAGTTCCGTAACTCTTTTATAAGCACTTTCAATCATAGAAATATTATTATGCCCTTTCAAAAAGGTTTCAATCTTATCAGCGCAGTCATTTACATCCATATTTTTGAATGAATAGCCATATTTACCATAATCTATGATTTCTAACGGCCCTTGATTTTCCGATACAAGTACGGGGATTTTCGCCGCCATAGCTTCGGCTACGGTTAGTCCAAAACCCTCATAAATAGATGGTTGTACATACAAGTCGTATTCACACAGATGAGTATAGATATACGACTGATTTTTTGCTTCCAAGAAACTGACATATGTGGACAGTCCCAACTCATTAACAAGATTCTCCAAATACTCACGAGATTCACCTTCACCTATAAAGTCAAGGTGCAACTGAGTATGTCCACGATCTATTAATTGATGAAAAGCCTTTATTAATATATGTTGTCCTTTCTTTTCATGCATGAGTCTACTCACTTGTACGATTCTGAAAATATCAACTTGACGAGCAGTAGAGTATCTGATTTTACTCACATCAACACCATTAAGAACGACTTCTGAATTCAGACCGGTCCATTTAAAAATATCTTCTTTAACAATATTGGAAATTGCATAAACCCTTTTACATCTATATAAGTTTACAAAATTTCCTCCGTTACATACATCATGATGTGTAACACATAGCTTGCGCTCCAATGAAGATAAAAAAATGAATCTCGCAATAGATGAGTAGTGCAAGTGAATAACATCTGCATTGATTCTTTTAAGAAGTAAGTTTAGCTTAATATAATGCAGAGGATTTTTAGAACCTTTTCGCCTTTCCAGGCAGTAGAATTTGATTTTTTCATTCAAACTTGTGCGAAGCTCATCGTTAACATTATTATTGATAACAATCAGATGTATATTATACCCGAATCTAGCTTGCTCATTCGCAATATTACGCAGCATAGTTTCTATACCTCCAAGACCGAAGGCATAGGTGATATGGATGATTGTCATAAGTGAAATGATTTGAATCTTTTTTTCAAATTGAATAATATCTTTAGAAATTGATAGCCAATAAAGAAATTTGCTGTTGATAAAAACAGTAAATTTCTTTTATTCAATAGTTCTTTCGGAATGTTTGTATTTGGGTATAAATTAATATATTCTTTATATGTATATTCTCCAGATTTCAGTATAGACAATTTTATACCTGCTTTAAATCGGCTGAGATCAAGGTCTAAAGGAAGTATTTTCTCGATTTCTTGGATAAAAATTATACGATTTATTATATAATTTCTATTTATTTCCCGTGTTAAAGATGATGCATCATAACAGTAATGATATAGAGCTTCATTGATGTAATTAATTGATATGTTATTTGAAAGTATTTGAGTTAAAATATAAACATCCTCACAATAATTACATTGCTTTAGAAAAATGACATTATTGTAAAGTGATGTTTTAATCAATTTATTCCACAATGTTCCAATGAATATTCCATTATATATTTGTTTAAGAAAATCAAATGCATCGCAGGCATCCTTCATACCTTTCTGGTATACAAACTTATTTTTCTTATATTCTAATATATAATCGCAAACAACCATATCCGCATTAAATTTTAATGCTATATCCATCATTCTTTCTATTTCACATTTATCAATGTAATCATCTGCATCAACATGAATTGAATATAATCCTTTCGAATGTTTAACTCCTATTTGACGGGCTATACTAACTCCTTCATTTTTTTTATGTATTACTTGTATATAATTATATTTTGTTGCATAATTATCACAAATGCTTCCTGATAAGTCTGAGCTACCGTCATCAATAATTATAACTTCAATGCTTGAATATGTCTGATGTATGATACTATCTAGGCAGCGTGTAATAGTACCTTCTGCATTGTAAACAGGAATAATAATGGATACAGTTGGATTTTTCATAGCTGCAGATTATTTTTTTAAATAGATAACCATAGAAAAACAAAGGACACATAACAAATTTGTTTGTGCCATTAAGGAAGTGTATGTATAAAATGTAGGAATAACCAACACCCTTGCGCATAAGCATAATATTATTATTTGAGGAAATGTTATTAATCCGTTTTTTATTTTAGTTAATTTGATAGTAATTGTAGAAAACACTAAAAGAAATATTAATGTGCCTATTTTATTGAAGTCTTCAAAAATGGATCCTATATACGTATAAAATATATTTCCAGGTATCCCCAATTTGCTAACTGTTGCCCAATTGTCTTCAACCCCAGAGCCTTTCGTAAGTCCAAGTAAATCTTTTAAAAAAATAAATGTTGAATCGCCCCCAGTGCTTTTTTCTACATACCACATTAGAGAATTGAAATTAAGAACTCCTTCACCGGCATAAAGTCCTAGCCATATCCAAATATTTTCTATATTGCTACCTTCTGCTTCTATACTTGTAAATCTAGAAATAGAAATGAGCAATACCATACAAATTCCTAACCCAATAACAACACTTCCATATAAAATAATTTTTTTAGTTATACAAGCATTTATATAGGGTCTCATCAAAAAAAAGCAAATAACTAAATATAAAATATTTTGCACTAATTTAGAACGCCCTCCTAATCCTAATTCATGAATCCAAAAACTTAAAATTACCATTATAAGTCCATATACGATTTTTTTTGATATTATTTTTTTTTGCAAAAAATAAAATAGTAATGGAGGGTAAATCAGCTCAAAAGAAGTCGAAATTCTATTTAATTTTCGTCCTATAAAAGAAAGATACTCGACTCTACTATCATACATTTTTGCAGCATAATCGGAATTAGCTATCACAGAAGGTAGATGCAACAAATTCTCCCCAAAAGGTTCAAAAGAAATGATTATTAAAAAAAGAGTAAAATAGTGTAAAAACACACCTTGCTTGTTAGTTATAGATAGTTCTTTCCTAGGAGTGATGTCATATTTTACTATAGGCATTAAGGTTATACG
>NZ_JBCOCI010000012.1:0-330 GCF_040929485.1 Phocaeicola sp. RTP21198st1_B8_RTP21198_201120
TTATATGCCTGATTACATCAGAAAAAACCTTAGTCTTTGGGCAATCGGTCCAAAATGGAATCGCAATATATTTATAAAATGTGCTTTTTATTGTTATGTCATTCCCATAAGAATCATGCAATCAAAAAGCCGCAAAAAATTTGACAAATACACACGTAAATATTTACATTTAACACAACGATATAATTCCTTTCAAGAACTTCTAAACAATCCACCAGAAGCTGACATATATTTTTGTGGTAGTGACCAAATTTGGAATATACAAATAAAAAATGGATTAGATCCAGCTTTTTATTGCGACTTTGCTCCCATGAAAGCAACACGTGCATC
>NZ_JBCOCI010000012.1:340-51516 GCF_040929485.1 Phocaeicola sp. RTP21198st1_B8_RTP21198_201120
GGGTACATGTCGTTGATCCTGTTTTTCTCCTATCATCAAATCAATGGATGCAACTTGCTACTTTACCTATTTATAACAACTATATTTTGGTTTATGACCAAGAAAACAATGCAACAATAAAAAAAATAGCATTATATCTTTCTAAAAAAAGTGGGAAAAAAATTGTTGCTTTTAAAGACTTATACCCTAGAACTTATGCTGATTACCAAGAAAGATACGCAGGTCCTACAGAATTTATCGGGCTCATAGCTAAAGCAGACATAGTAATAACAAACTCTTTCCACTGCTCAGCATTTTCAATAATTATGAACCGACAATTCTATGTAGTACCTAGAACACATCAAAAAGTAAACTCAAGAATGGAAAACTTATTATCCTCATTAGAGATAAGAAATAGATTTATAACAAGTATAGAAGACATCAATAATGCCACTGAAATAAACTACAATAAAGTTACACCACTTATTGAATCTATAAAAGAACAATCGTATAAATATATAAGTAACGTTTTAGCTTCACAATCTAATTCATAAATGAACATTTTAATTTGTACATATTCTATAACCCGGACAGCTGGAGGGGTATTTGATGCTGTAAAAGATTTATTTACAAACAAAACTTTTCATAAGCACAACTTAAAAATAATATCTTTTTCAGACAAACACATTGATGAAGATATTTCATCATGGAAAAATATTCCCATACAATTATTTAAAGCTGGTCCTTTGCTATATTCACGTCAAATGAAACGTTATATGATAGCAACCAATGCTGATATCTTGCATATGGAAGCACTTTGGCGTTATCCACATATATTAATGGGAATATGGAGTAAATATCATACCGCCCCTATAATTTGCTCTCCTCATGGAATGCTAGACCCTTATATTATATCTACCCAAGGAAAAATTAAAAGGATCATTTCTCATCTATTTTTCCAAAAGGGTCTAGAATCAGTCAATTGTTATCATGCTTTATGCCAAAAAGAATTGGAAGATATTCGTGCTTATGGTTTAAAACAACCCATAGCTATTATACCTAATGGAATAAATCTTCCTAAAACCACAAAGAAATACGTAAAGCCAGATTCAAATTATCATTTACTATATTTAGGAAGATTGCATCCTAAAAAAGGAATCGATATTTTACTACAAGCAATAGCCACCTTAAAAAAAGAAAATCCTAATATCTTTAACAATTGGATCATTGATATAGTAGGTTGGGATCATGAAAATTGCCAAACAAAACTGGAGCATATAGTTCATTCCAACAATTTAAAAGAGATTGTAACATTCCATGGAGGATTATTTGGAGAAGATAAAATAAAGATGTACGCAAACGCAGATGCTTACATCTTGCCTTCACATGGAGAAGGGCTTCCTATGACTATACTTGAAGCATGGTCATGGAAACTTCCTGTAGTAATGACTCCACAATGCAATATACCTGAAGGTTTTGAAGCAAATGCAGCCATCAGAATAGAAGATAATGTATCATCTATTAAACAAGGGCTTCAAACTCTTTTTAATATGAGTGACGAAGAACGTATTAGCATGGGAAATAGAGGATATAAATTAGTAAGTGAAAACTTTACATGGGATGCATCAGCTCAAAAAATGATAATGCTATATAAATGGTTAACTAATCAAGGAGAAAAACCCGATTTTGTATATGAATAGTAAAACAGAGCTGAATATAGCAGAAAACCGTAACCACCTAAACTACTCCAAATGGATCTACGTAAAACGTATACTGTGGACATTCGGAAAATTCTTTTTCCGTAATTCTCCCCGTATAGCTTTCGGATACAGAAATACGATACTACGCCTATTCGGAGCTAAAATAGGAAGACATGTCCATATCTACTCCTCCACCGTCATCTGGTTCCCATGGAATCTGGAAATAGGCGATTGGAGTGCCATTGGAGAAGAAACCCTAATCTATAATTTAGGTAAAGTAACAATAGGAAAAAAAGCTACTGTCAGCCATCGGGTCCATGTATGTGCAGGCACACATGACTATACCGATCCAGCTCTTCCTCTACTACGCCCCGAAATCCGTATAGGTAATCAAACATGGATTTGCGCTAATACATTCATCGGTCCTGATATAAAGATTGGGGAAGGTGCTGTGATAGGCGCAGGTACAGTAATGGTAAAAGACGCAGAGCCGTGGGGAGTTTATGCAGGAAATCCAGCTAAATATATAAAAAAAAGAATACTGAAACATTAATCGAATATGTCTGTTCACAAGCCCAAAATATGTCTTGCCTGCTCAGCAGGAGGACATTTAAGAGAGTTACAATTAGCTATTGGAGATATTCCCAATAATTGGAATTGTTATTGGCTCACTTTAAAAACAACTTCTACAAAAGCATTCATGAAAGACAAAGAACATGTGTTCCTAGTAAATTTTCAACCTGCTAAGAAATGGAGTTTAATCATAAATTGCATACAGGCCATATTTTGGGTATTAATAAAACGCCCAAATGTAATCATAACAACGGGAGCAGGAGTAGCTGTACCTACTGTTTTCTTTGCAAAAAAGCTACTAAAATCCAAAGTGATCTTTATCAACTCAGCTGCAGATGTAACGCACGCATCCAAAACCCCTATATGGATAGAAAAATATACAGATCTATTTCTCGTTCAATGGGAAGAAATGAAAACTATATTTCCTAACGCTATTTGTTGTGGTGTATTATGATATTTGCTAGTTTAGGAACAATGGACATGGCTTTTGTTCGCATGGCCGAAGCCATAGACGAGTGGGCTGCTACCACTCAAGAAGAAGTGATAGTACAGACAGGATATACTCATTTTAATTATCGCCATGCAAAAGCTTTTGACTTCTGTACTAAAGATGAAATGCAGCAATATATTAAATCTGCAGATATTCTAATATTGCAAGGTGGATGGGGAGCAATATCTGAAGCTATGGAACAAAAAAAACGAATTGTAGTTATTCCTCGGCACGACAAAACAGAACATATCCACGACCAATTTCAACTTATCAGAAAACTGGATAAACTGGGGTGTGTAATCGGTGTTTTTGATGAAAAAGATTTACCACAAAAAATAAAAGAAGCCTATTCTTTTGACTTCCAACAAATAAAAAAAGGAAATGCTGAAAAGCTGATTAATCAAAAATTAAAAGAATGGTTTTCTTCCATCTGAAATTTTTAATCCAAATATAAAATCTATGAAAGTTTCAATTATCACTTCCTGCTACAACCGGGAAGCCACCATTCGTGGAGCAATAGAAAGTGTGCTGGAACAGGATTATCCCTACATAGAATACATTGTGGTGGACGGAGCTTCGAAAGATAACTCGTTGGCTGTCATCAATGAATATAAAAACGGGATAGATACAATTATTTCCGAACCGGATAAAGGTATGTATGAAGCGATCAACAAAGGAATACGTGCAGCAACAGGAGATATTATCGGTCTGATTCACTCCGACGATTTCCTGTTTTCATCTCACACCATCTCCGACATAGTGAAAACATTCGAGGAACAAGATGCGGATATGATATACGGCAACGGAGTCTTTGTAGATTATGACGACACCAACCAGATGATACGAAACTGGATAAGCGGACGGTACAGTAAAGAGAATGTAAAAAACGGATGGCTCCCACTCCACCCCACTGTCTATATAAAGAAGGAGTGCATGGATAAATGGGGACTTTACGACGAAAGTTATAAGATAGCCGCCGACTCGGATTTGCTGGTGCGCTATCTGTATGAAGCCAACCTGAAAGTATATTACCTGAACAAATACATCGTGAAAATGAGAATGGGGGGGCTTTCTACTGATGCAGGAAAAAGCAAACTGAAATGGGCGGAGGACTTGAGAATGTATAAAAGTCACGGAATAAAACCCATCTCGGCGCTGAAAGGCAAAATTCTTTCAAAGATTCCACAGTTCATTGAAGCCAGACTGCCGTGGAGTGAAATACCGGAAGCAGAGGAAGAAAGCCTGATACAACCTGCCGCCACAAATAAAAAAGAATGAAAATACGTTTACTAGTTCTAACCTTGCTGATTATCGGAGTTCATCAGCATATACAAGCACAATATATGCTGGGAACTACCGGTATGATGAATATTCCTACCGCCGACAGGCAGAAGCCGGGAACAGTGATGTTGGGAGGAAATTATCTGCCCAAACAGATGATGCCTGCACGATTCGACTACAACACAGGAAATTACTTTGTGAGCATCAGTTTCTTTTCCTTTCTGGAACTTGCCTATCGGGAAACTTTAATAAAAGGGGACTATATATCATCCAAGCCTAAATACAATCAGCAGGATCGTTCCTACTCCATCCGGCTGTGTGTGTGGAAAGAAGGAAAGTTTCTGCCGGGAATAGCACTGGGAGCCAATGATCCGATAGCGGATAAAGGAGCCAACACTTTTCAATCTTACTATGGAGTGATAACGAAAGGATTCCATCTGGGAGGAGAGCATTATCTCTCAGCTTCTTTGGGATATTATCTGGAAGGCGGGAAGAACAGTAATACCAAATGGTTCGGCAATAAATACAAAGGTGTATTCGGAGGGATAAGCTATATACCCGCTTTCTGCAAAGAGTTGAAGATGATGGCCGAATATGACTCGGACGGGGTGAATGTGGGAGCAGCTGTCAGGCTGTGGAAACATTTGTCCATGCATGCTTTTACCCACGATTTTACTTGCGTATCGGGTGGTATACGCTATGAGTGTACCCTAATACATTGACGCAATGAGCAAATATTTAATAGCAATCCTCCTTTCGGCATGGAGCATCTCCCTCCGGGCACAAGTGGCCGAAAAACTACAGCAACTGGGAATGGAGAATATACAAACGGTAACGGAGGTGAACGGCAACACAACGATTGCTTTTGAAGACAATGTATATAGAGGTACTTACCGGGGAATAGGCAAAGCCATCAAAGCAGCCATGGAAGGAATGTACGGGGGAAATCTGCAAATGGTGGTGTTGAAGCACAGTATCCCCCAGCTATGCATTACGCTGAGCGATAAGGTGATAACCGAATATAAAGAGAAACAGATTACCATAGGGGAAGTGTACCGACAGATGGGAATCAGTTATGATACCGATGAAGCGATGGAGGTACTGAAAAAGACACACCGGACACTCAATTCATCGGCAGGGAAAGTAGACATTGTGGTCTATCCGGAAGTAAAACTGGAAAATTCCAGCTTTGACCGACTTTATACTTACTATGTCAACCTGGCTCCAGCCGTAGAAATGGCTTTATGGAAAGGGGCGGAACTGACAGCGCAAGTGGTATTCCCGGTAGCGACCAACCTAAAAGGACAGTATAAGAAGATACGTCCCGGAGTGATTGCACTGTCGCAAGAGTTTTGCTTCGGCAAAGGATTTTTAGGGCGAGTAACCGCAGGAAACTTTACCAACAACCGCATGGGGGCACAAGCGGAGATGAAATACCGCACAGCGAATGGCAGACTGGAACTGGGAGCTGTGGCAGGAGCTACTGTGCAATCAGTGCTGACCGATGACGAAGGATGGTATATCAGCCGGAAACTGCGGATGAATGCCGCACTGAAAGCATCTGTGTATGAACCTCGCTTCAATTTGCAATTTGATTTGCAAGCTGCACGTTATCTATATGGGGATTATGGAGTAAGAGGCGACTGCACCCGCCATTTCGGAGAATATGCCATCGGCGTGTATGGAATGTATACCGATGGGGAAATAAACGGAGGATTCCATTTTGCCATCCCTCTGCCCGGCAAGAAGTGGAACCGTAACCGGGGGGTGCGTGTCAGGCAAGCGGATTATTTTGCCATGGAATACAGTATGGAATCCTGGGGCAGATATGCGGATGAAAAAATGGGGGAAACTTATCGCACCCGACCTGATGAGAACCGGAGTAACCGGTTTTTCCAACCGGAATATATACGCTATTTCCTGATAAAGGAAGCAAATAAATAGATTACTAATTTTTAAAAACGAAGAAAAATGAGAACAAGCAAGTTTTTTAAAACAGGTTTGCTGCTGTTTGTAGCAAGTTTGGGGTTAATAAGCTGCGGGGATGACGACAAAGAACCGGAAATTGTAGTTGACCCTGTAAGCGAAAATGTGGAATATTACATTGAAGGTAAAGTAGTAGCGGATAATGCCGCACTGGACGGAGTCAGCGTAACAGCGGGAGAAGCTACCGCAACCACAGACGAAAACGGTCAATATTCACTGACGGTAAAAGATAAGAAAACTTATACGGTGAGCTTTGCCAAGGAGGGATATAGAACTGTTTCTGACGCATCAGTAGAAATAGCTAACAACGCTACCAACAGAAGTCTAGTAACACTGAACGTGACTATGAGCAAGGAAGGCGTGGCTGTAGCTGTTGATCCTGAAAGTGATAAAGTGATTACAGAAAAAGGAGAAGGGGAAACAGAAGATGCCCAGACCGTCTTGACTATTCCCGCCGGTGCCGTATCAACCGCTACCGATGTAACTCTTACTCCGTATCTGGAAGCTGTTGCAACCGATGTGACTCCGGGCAGTAAGGAAGAAGCGATTCCCATGACTAATATTGCTATCAGTTCCAGCCAGGATGCAGCCTTAAATCAGGATGTTACCTTGTCTGTAGCCAATGCTAGTTCCAGCGATTATTATTTTGACGAAGTAGAGGTATACGAAAAGACTAACGCACGTGCTATCGGTGACTGGAAGAAATATGCCGACGCCGCTTTTGATAAAGCGACCAACAGCTACATAGCTGCCATCAAAAAGGGAAGTTCACTGAATAAGGATTATTCTATCCGTGTAAAGAGTGAAAAGAATGTCAGCGAAACCAAGAACGATGAAATATTGAAAGAAGACAGCTACAGTAACGCAGGAAATATGAGCGCTACTACTTATGATATTCCTTATACTGCCAAATTAGGATGGGAAATCTCTGCATCCGGACTGGATGAAGGCGCTCTTTCATTGGTGAAAGCTGCCATAGCCGCACAAGAAGGTGGATCGGAAGGTGTATACACCGTAAACAAGACCTTTACAGCCCACGTAAGCGGTGACTATATTCTGTATTTTTCTTGCAAAGCCAAATATGTAGAAAAAGAGTACACTTTCTCTATTGCCGGTAAAAAGGTTACTGTAAAAGTTAAACATTATCTGGGAGTGGAATTTGTTTATACCAACCAAAGTTCAAGTATGCATGGTGGTGGCTCTATAGGCTAAAACAGTCTTTTCAATTAATACAAAATATGAGTAAAAAAGTAGCATTGATTTCAGGTATCACAGGTCAGGACGGTTCGTTCCTGGCCGAGTTCCTGATAGAAAAAGGATACGAAGTACATGGTATTCTGAGACGTTCTTCTTCATTCAACACCGCACGTATAGAACATCTGTATCTGGACGAATGGGTGCGGGATATGAAGCAGAACCGACTGGTGAACCTGCATTGGGGGGATATGACGGACAGCAGCTCACTGATACGCATCATACAGTCTGTACAACCTGACGAGATTTATAATCTGGCCGCACAAAGCCATGTAAAAGTAAGCTTCGATGTGCCCGAATACACAGCGGAAGCGGATGCGGTAGGTACGCTGCGTATGCTGGAGGCGGTACGTATATTGGGACTGGAAAAGAAAACCAAGATTTATCAGGCATCTACTTCGGAACTTTTCGGACTGGTACAGGAAGTTCCTCAGAAAGAGACAACTCCTTTCTATCCCCGTTCTCCATACGGAGTAGCCAAGCAATATGGTTTCTGGATAACCAAGAATTACCGCGAAAGCTATGGCATGTTTGCCGTAAACGGCATTTTGTTCAATCACGAAAGTGAACGCCGGGGCGAAACTTTTGTTACCCGGAAAATTACCCTGGCGGCAGCACGCATCGCACAAGGATTCCAAGATAAACTGTACTTGGGAAATCTGAATTCCCTGCGCGACTGGGGATACGCCAAAGACTATGTGGAATGTATGTGGCTGATTCTGCAACACGATACGCCCGAAGACTTTGTTATCGCCACCGGAGAATATCACACTGTACGCGAATTTGCCACCCTTGCTTTCAAGGAAGTGGGCATCGACTTGCACTGGGAAGGTGAAGGTGTGAACGAGAAGGGTATTGACACAGCTACAGGCAAGGTGCTGGTAGAGGTGGATCCCAAATATTTCCGCCCGGCAGAGGTGGAACAATTACTGGGAGATCCTACCAAAGCCAAAACGTTACTGGGATGGAATCCCCGCAAGACTTCATTTGAGGAACTGGTGGGAATCATGGTGAAACACGATATGAAATTCGTGAAGAAACTCCATCTTAAAGCAAGCTGTTAAATCATTAGTTAAAATTTCAATGGAGAAATCAGCCAAAATTTATATAGCAGGGCACCACGGACTCGTGGGCTCCGCTATTTGGCGTAACCTGCAAGAAAAAGGCTACACCAACCTGACCGGCAGAAGTCACAAGGAACTGGACTTACTGGACGGGGTTGCCGTAAAGGACTTCTTTGACCAAGAAAGACCGGACTATGTAATCCTTGCCGCCGCCCACGTGGGAGGTATCATGGCAAACAGTACATACAGGGCGGACTTTATCTATAAGAACCTGCAAATACAACAGAACGTGATAGGAGAAAGCTTCCGTCACGGAGTGAAGAAATTATTGTTTCTGGGAAGTACCTGCATTTATCCCAGAGACGCACAACAGCCTATGAAGGAGGATGCTCTCCTCACCTCCCCGCTGGAATATACGAATGAGCCATACGCCATCGCCAAAATAGCGGGTCTGAAAATGTGCGAGAGTTTCAACTTGCAATATGGTACTAACTATATCGCTGTTATGCCTACGAATCTGTACGGTCCCAATGATAATTTCAATCTGGAACGCAGCCATGTGCTGCCTGCCATGATCCGGAAAATACATCTTGCCAAATGCTTGAACGAAGATAACTGGGAGAACATACGCTATGATCTGGACATGCGTCCGGTGGAAGGTATAAACGGAGAGAGCAGAACAGAGGAGATACTGGCTATCCTGAAAAGCTACGGTATCAGCAAGGACGGGGTGGAACTGTGGGGAACAGGCACGCCACTGCGCGAATTCTTATGGAGTGAGGAAATGGCGGATGCCAGTGTATTCATCATGGAGCATGTGGACTTTAAAGATACTTACCGTCCCGGCACAAAAGAGATACGCAACTGCCACATCAACATCGGTACGGGAAAAGAAATCTCCATCGCCGGCCTGGCTCATCTGATAGTAAAGGAGACGGGATATAAAGGCAACATTACATTCAATCCGGAGAAACCGGACGGCACCATGCGCAAACTGACTGATGTGACCAAATTGCACGAATTGGGATGGCATCACAAAATAGACATAGAGGAAGGGGTGCACAAGATGTACCAATGGTATCTGGAATATAAAAAGAAATAAAGAACATACGCGTTATGGAAACTCATATCGTTATCATGGCAGGCGGCATAGGAAGCCGCTTCTGGCCCATGAGTACGCCGGAATGTCCCAAACAGTTCATTGATGTGACGGGATGTGGCAAAAGCCTGATCCAACTGACAGTGGAACGCTTTCAAGGGTTGTGCATTCCGGATAATATATGGATAGTGACTTCGGAAAAGTATAAGGAGACAGTAAGGAAACAATTGCCATCTGTGCCGCCTCATCATATACTGACGGAGCCGGTTGCACGTAACACGGCACCCTGCATCACATACGCTTGCTGGAAAATCAAAAAACACCACCCTCACGCCAATATTGTAGTGACTCCTGCGGATGCATTGGTTATCAATACGGATGAATTCCGCCGGGCGATAGCCAAGGCACTGCTGATGACAGATCAAAGCAAGGCCATTGTAACCATAGGTATCAAACCTTGCCGTCCGGAAACGGGATACGGATATATAGCCGCAGGAGAAGAGGTGGATCAGGATATAAGGAAAGTGGATGAATTCAAAGAGAAACCGGATTTGAAAACGGCACAGCAATATGTGGACGCCGGGAATTATTTCTGGAATGCAGGGATTTTTGTATGGAATGTAAAAACCATAGAAGAGGCTATACGCCGTTATGCACCGGGCATCGCCGAGGTGTTCGACAGGATTTATCCGGAGTTCTATACCGAAAGGGAAAAAGAAACCATAGAAGAGCTGTTCCCTACTTGTGAAAGTATATCCATAGATTATGCCGTAATGGAAAAAGCGGAACGGATTTATGTATTGCCGGCAGAGTTCGGATGGTCTGATCTGGGCAGTTGGGGCTCATTACATTCCTTGCTGCCCAAAGATAACCGGAACAATGCCATCGTAGGCGAAAATATCCGATTGTATGAATGTAATAACTGCATTGTACACACACCGCATTTGAAACAAGCGGTGATACAAGGACTGGACGGATATATCATAGCCGAGAAAGAGGGAACCCTGCTGATATGCAAACTGGCAGAGGAGCAGCGTATTAAAGAATTTTCGAAAGCATAAGGAATGATTATAGCAGTTGATTTTGACGGCACAATAGTGGAGCATAAATATCCCGAAATAGGCAGGGAACTACCCTTTGCCATAGAAACGCTGAAAAAACTACAACAGGAACGACACCGCCTTATTCTGTGGAGTGTACGGGAAGGTAAATTATTACAGGAGGCCGTGGATTTCTGCCGGGAGCGTGGATTGGAATTTTATGCCGTAAACAGCAATTATGCGGAAGAAACCCTGGAAAGTGATCATTATTCCAGAAAACTGAAGGCGGATTTGTTTATTGATGACCGCAATCTGGGAGGACTGCCCGAATGGGGGATGATTTACAGAATGATCCATGACAAATGGGGATACGAAGATATTTATCAAAGTTCAGATAATAAAGAAGAGAATAAAAAGCGAAGCTTTTGGAAGATACTTTTTTCCAAGATGTAGAATCCCCGCTTCCGAATGTAGTGATACAGGGGGAAGCCCATAAGAAAACTAATGTTAGATCAGAGGTAAGTACTGTTATCAGCGGATAACGGAAACTTACGAAGTAGTGTTGGTGATACCCGCCTGGGAAGGTAGGTATCACCTTTTTTTGATCTATACCATTAGTATTTGAATACTTGTTCTTTTCCGGGTTCTATGGTCATGGCTTTCATTCCTTTCCGGGTTGGAATGTTCAGTATTCCCTTTCCGCCGTCGGACTTGATACGGATTACTTTCTTATCCATATAGATATGGATATTGCCGTATGGAGTAGGTACTGTTCCTTCCATCCATTTCAACCCGCCCAGACAAGGGGTGACGGAGTATTCCTCGTAACCGGGTTTGGTGGGTTTTACTCCCAGATAGTATTTGCCCAACAAATAGATGGGGCTGGCTCCCCATGCATGGCAGAGGCTCTTGCCGTATGGACGTCCGTACATGGCCAAATGCTGGGTACCTGTTTCTTCGGGATTGTATTTCTCCCAAAAACTGGTAGCTCCTTCTTTCAACATACCGCCCCAATAGGCTTTCATTTCTTTCATTACCGATTCTTGTTCGCCCAAGGCGCACAGCGCTTCCAGTTCATAGAAACGCATATAAGGAGTGGTGATTTTCAAAATACTGTCATTCTGCAATACGGAGTGTTTGATGGCCTGCTGTTTATCGGCATTCAGATAATTGAAGAAGACAGAGAACATATTGGCGTAACGGGTAACGGACTCACTCTGCTTTCCCTGAATACGGTTGTGTACCATCGCTTGTTTCTGCTCATTCCAGAAAGCGGGTTCCAGCTTGGAACGTAAAGCGGAAGCCAGTTTCTCATACTTGGTTTTGTCTGCCGTATTGCCGGCCAGACTGGCACAAAGCGCCATGGTTTCCAAACTTTTGCAGAACAAGACTTGCTCAAAGGAGAGTTCGCCCTTCTTGTCCAGATAACCGTCTGCCCAGTCTACGAATACCCAGTCACCGGTCATACCTTCCACCATACCGTTGGCGTTGGTACGTCCCAATACATAGTCCATCATGCTTTGCATACGCGGATAGAGTTGGGTTACAAAATCTTTGTCACCAGAATACATATAATAATCGTAAATACTGAGAAACCAATAGAAGGTGTAGTCCATAATGGTATTGCTGTGGCTGGTCACAGGGTCTTTTCCACGAAGCAGCCAAATGGTACGTTTCACGGTTTCATTATCGAAGAACAGATAGTAGTTCATCAGATAACTCTGGATGGCATCGCCACTCCATACCCAACGGTCGCGCTTGATGCCGTCGATAAAGAATTCACGGGTAGTAAGGTGCATGGTGTACGCTCCTACTTCCCAAATGCGGTTCAGCTCTTCGTCATTACATTTGAATGAGCCCCGGTACTCTTCGGGCAGGTATTCGTATTGCATGGAAACGTCCTGCATCGTTACTCCCGGATCGCAAGTGACATAGACATAACGGAAAGCCTTGCTATTGTCTAAAGTATATTCATCGTATAGTTTCCGTGTATTCCGGATGGCCAGATCGGTTATTTGCCCCGGCTCTGCCAGCAATTTGTCCAATGTTTCGCAATATTCCGTATCCAAGGCTTCTTCAGGACTTTCACCGTAATAGATATGGATCGTTCCTTTTCCCTTTACATCTTTCAGAGTGATATAACCAAAGGTTTCTTTTCCGAAGTCGTACAATACCCCCTCTTTCCGGGGAGTGGAGGAAACTGCTTTCATCGGTTTTCTAACCAATGAAAACTTGGAAGGCAGTTGGGTGGCTCCGTCAAAGTTCCAACACCCTGCATCCATATAAACGGTAGCAGAAGTATCACTGGCTTTTCCGCTTTCGTCTATCCATTCTTTATCCTCGTAGGTTACTTTCCAAGTTTTGTCCGTATTTACGGTTTTTCCTTTCACATAAATAGTGGGGGGAGTGGACTGATTCCACACTTTGATGTTCAGACTGTGTTTTCCTGCGGGGAGTTTCAAAGTGGAGGGCATACCGAATTGCAGTTTGCCATCCAATTTCACATTGTATTTTCCTTCGGCGGCAATGAAGATCTCTTCAGGTTCCGCCAGGTCCAATTTCTTGCTGAATTCCACTACCACATAATGGCTGTCTGTTTTCCAGAAGGGAGGGAAAAAAGCACCGCGTTCCGTACGGCGGTTGTTCATCTGGTTGCCCAGCCATATTTCATAATCACCCGGATACCAGATCCAGGTCTGGGCGGAGGCGGCAGCACTCAATGCAAGTGCTCCGACTAAAGTGGCAAGTCTGTTTTTCATAATGGTATCACGTTTTATTTTTCCTTCAAATAGCTATATTCCTTTGTCAGTCCGGCATTTGCCTTGATACTGTCGTTCACCATCGGACCATTGTTTTCCCATGTATTACCCGGACCATTGGCGTTCTTCAGAAACTTCTCTCCTTCCGTCCAGTTGTCCTTGACGGTGATAAATGAAGATCCTTCGTCGGTGTAAAGATAGAACCAATGATTGGGATCGTGTGCATAACCGGGTGAAAAAATGTTAGAAACGCAATTTTCCGTAATCCAGCTATGAGGTTGTGAACCTAATGTATAAATACCGGCTACATCATACATGTGCTTGGCATAGTGATGAATCAGATTGGCGTGCACGCGGTTATTGCGCATACAGTTTACTGTACGTGTCCATCCCCATCCCAAACTGATGCCCGAATAGGATACATCACTGATTTCATTGTGTTCGATATTGATATCACTTACATAACCGGCGCAAATGCCCAAGGTACCCCAGTCTTCATTGGTCACATCATTGATATAATTGTTGGAAATGGTTAGTCCGGTACAGACCTCACGACGGTCGGCAGGATCGTATGGAAGATGTGTTTCGTGAGCGGCAGGACTGAAACTACCCGCCACAATACCGTTTCCGGCAATATCACGGAAAAGACAACCGTTTATACGTCCTCCACCGGTGGCCCATTCATAATCAATACCTGTAGAGCCCAAATGCTGGAAACGGCACTTCTCGAAATCAATATCCTGGGCAGCCTTGACTACGACTGCCGATGCCGGACGTCCCAACCAACCTTGATTATCCAGCTTATGATTGTTCTTACGAATCATAGAAGGACGGATTTTATACCCGTCTGTCATGTACATACCTGCCTGAAGAGGAACATGACCTTGCAAAGAGGGACGCATCCAGGTGGTATATTGGAAAGTAACATTGTCAAAACGAATGTGCTTTACCGGACGGTCTATAGTTCCTTCCACCCATACTAAAGTTTCGATGCCGGGAACTACGGCTTTGCTTATCTTCTCTCCTTTCCGAGGATAATAATATATTTTACGGCTTTCAATGTCATGATACCACTCGCCGGGTTCATCCAGCAATTCCATGGCATTGGTCAGATAGAAAGCCGAGTTGTGACCATCCTTAGTCACCATAGGACGCGGCCACGGATGTTCAAACTGGATGCGGCTTTCAGGATTATGGAAACGCACGGCGGCACTGTCTCCCTGTATTTCGACCGACTTGATACGGAGATTTGCCACACACCACATTTCATGAAGGACCATTTCGGCATATCGGGCCTTCTGTATTTTCTTTACAGCAGCGGCAGGTACCCACAGTATTTCGTTTTGGGGATCGTTGTTGATGATGCGATACATCTTTTCAAAGTCTGCCACATCCCTTGCACGAACAGCCTTTTGTCCATTGATCCACAGTTGCCGGAAATCCAGCGGACGTCCGTTAAACATAGGGACATCGGCTACCCACAACTTTCCTTGCTTCTTCCAGTTTCTGATTTCCACCCCACCATTCAGAATGGCATTTCCATCCGAAGTGATGACTGTAGGTGAAGCTTCCGTCCCGCTGTCCTCGGGACGAATAAAGACGGGTTCGTACAGATGGTAATCACCTGCCTCCATATGAATGGTGATGCCACCTTTTACACTCTCATCATTAAGACGACGAAGTTCCCTTGCCTGACGCAATGCGGCTGTAAGGGTGGCCTTCGGAGAGTCTTTGGTACCCGGATTCCGGTCATTACCTTTCGGAGATACGAACAAATCGGCTGCTGATAGTGTACAAGCTATCAGCAGCGCAGTAGTGGTTATGAATATTTTTTTCATTTGTAAATCATTAGGAGTAAGTGGTTAGTGATTAGTCCGCGCCAAAGGCATCCATACCGTCATTTCAGCCTTTCCGCGATTTCCCCATGCATAATAAGGAATCAGACGGATATTGACCGGTTTGTCGGCCTTTCCTACCTCGCGGTACAATGTATCTTTCCACGATACCTCATCAACCAGACGGGCAGTACCATCCAACGCGACAATCGGACTGCCTTCAATGATTATTTTTTTCGGGGTCAACCGGATATCGGCAGGTATCAGCACATTATCTATCTTATGTCCGCCTTCTATATCCATACTTTCCAAACAATATACCAACGGGCCACGTTTTACCACTACCTGGTTACGGATTTCTTCGGCCAACGGATTTGCTTCCAGCAATTTTACAGGCATATCCATCACCCATTCCACACAGTCCCCTTTCTTCCAGATGCGGTTTACCTCAGCGTATGTATTCGCTTTCCAAGTTCCTTGCACCGGTTCACCATTTACCTTCAAAGTTGCTTTCTCGCACCAGTCCGGAACACGGAGGAACAAAGAGAATGCTTTCTTTTTTGATGGTTTCGGAGCTTCGGTAACAGTCAGCTTCACAGCACCTTCCCACGGATACTCCGTTTCTTGCATCAGCCCGATCTTTCCCACTTCCTTCAAAGCTGTCGTCAGTGTATTCGCTCCATATAAATTGCAATATACCGCATTCGGAGTCACCGTATAAGCATAGTTCTGGGCTTGACAAACGGTGCGCAGCGTATTAGGCGGACAACAGAAGCAACTGATATACTCGGTACGTTCTTTAGGCCAGCGAAGTGTGTATGGCAAATCCGCACTGATGCGCAACGGGTTGGTATAGAAATATTTCTTTCCATCCAGACTGACACCACTCAACACACTGTTATAGAGGGCAGTTTCCACAATATCCGCATATTTGGCATCGCCCGTCACTTCCAGCATACGCCAGTTGAAAAGCATATTGCCGATATTGGCGCAGGTCTCGTTATGCGCCGTACTATTAGGCAACTGATAAGGACGGCCATAGCTTTGGTGTACTTTCTGAATACTGTCCGGTTCATAGCAGGTACCATCCGGCGAAGTACCGTCATACAGCGCACCGCACGCTCCTGTAACATACATCTTGCGGGTCACAATGTCTTTCCAGATGCTGGTCAGGTTTTTCATCAGTTGGTCTTCTCCTGTTTCGGCATACACATCGGTCACACCGGCATACAGGTAATTGGAACGCACGGCATGTCCCATCGCATTGTATTGCTGACGGAACGGAATACGGTCCTGATTATCATCGGTGCCATTTTCCACCATTCCACGGATATCAATCAGATTCTTGGAAAGTTCCAGATAACGGGGATTCCCTGTAGCACGGTACATTTCCACCACGCCCATATAATGGGAGGGACAAATAGCATTTCTTGCCAGTTCCGCAGAAGCGGTTTCATAAAAATGACAGAGGAAGTCCGTCGCTTTTACGGCAGCATCGAATAAAGTAGTCTTTCCGGTGGCACGGCGATGAATAATACCTGCCATCATCAGATGTCCCAAATTGTAGGTTTCAAAATTCAGACGATTGGCAAATGCACCTTTCTCGTCCTCACCGCCTACTTTGGTACCAATTACCGTCTGTTGCTGTTTTTCCGAATGAGTGTCAATCCCCTTATTCTTTTCCTCAATGATGACAGGGGTATGAATGTAACCGTCCGCACGCTGGGCTTTCACCACATGTTCAATGAAGTGGTCCATCAGTTTATCCAATTCGGGATCTTTCGTGACGGCATACACGGAAGCCACTCCCTCCATCCATTTATACATATCACCATCATGAAAGGGAGGTCCCCAATGTTCGCCTTCGCAAACACCGGCAGCTATTTCAAAGTTACGGAAACCATGCGAAACATCGGGATTGTTCCATGTATCCCACATACTTTGCAAGGAGGTATGGCTATATACATTGAAACGGTCGCCCCAAAAGCCATCTGTCCAATGCACAGCACCTAATTCCGTATTGGCCATCTTGGCAAAACGACTTTGGCTCATATCCGTCAGCCCGCCCGATTGGGCAAATGCTCCCGTAGTTACTCCGGAAGCCAGTAAAAGTAGTAGTCTAATGCTCTTCATAATAATCTGTCACTTATTCTTTTCTTTATAAAGAGAGGACGATAATAAGAAACGTTTGTACTCTATTTATAATTATTTCATATTCTGTATCTTTAGAAAGAGCTTTCATTGGCAGATAATGAAAGTCTGTTTTCAAAAAACGGGTTTCTGATTTTTATTTCAGACACCCGTTTTTTTCAAGTTCTCCAATACTTTCTATCAAAGAACTCCTTTATCCACAATCGTATTATTTCAGTTTGCTCAAATCCAACTCTTTATAAGCCACACGCTGACGGCGCCAGGTATATACGGCATGGAGTTTGCCATCCTTGCCCTGAATGATGGACGGATAAGAATATTGGCTGATAGGGCTGTCTTCCAATGTCATTACATTCTTCCAGTGAATACCATCATCCGAAACCGCCACACACAACGGTGTACGCGGCCCTTTCGGAGTGCCCGGCAATGTACTGAAATCATTATAAATCAATACGTGACGACCATCTTTCATTGTTACGGCATCCGTACCCGAATTATTATTGGGAACATCAAGCAAGGTAACTTTACTCCATGTTTCACCGTTGTCACTGCTCCATGAAGTAGCAATCTGTGCGTTACGTGTACGGCAAAGCACCTGCAAACGCCCATCCTTATGACGCAAAATGCTGGGCTGGATAGCATAAATAGGCTTCTCGCCTTCTCCTTTTATGGCTTCACCGCCTTCCTGATCGTCTACATTGGCTGCATTTGCCTTACGCAAAGCAGTAGGCACACTCATTTCCGCCTCTACAGGACCTACCATCTTCCAAGTCTTTCCTTTATCATCCGAAATTTCAAAATGGATACGCCATCCTCCATCACCTTCTGTACTGGAAGGACAAATAATACGGCCATCCACATACTCCGGCTTATTTTTAATAGGACCTAAGAAACCTTTTGGCAACGGTTCACGTTGGCTCCAAGTTTTTCCACCATCTTTAGAACGTACCAGCCAACCACTCCAATCGGCTACTTTCAATCCTATTTTATAGAACAGGATTAAATCTCCGCCGGGTATTTGGAAAAGCACAGGATTCCAACAAGCCTTGCGGCGTGCCCGGGACTTATCCCCTTTAAACGTAGAAGCCACGGGGCCGGCATCCGCCGGAGTGGATTCTGCTGTAATGCCCGCCAAAACAGCTTGCGGATCATCCAGACTAAACACCCCGTCGGCAGCCAGATAAGGTGCGCTCCATTCCGTCGCACCCTTCGGCTTGCGACATACCCAGATACAACAATCCGGATTACGCTCTTTAGTACCTCCAAAGAAAGAAGCTACCAGGTCTCCGTTCTTCAATTCCACAATAGTAGCGCCATGACATTCGGGAAAAGAAGCTTGCTCGTATAAAAACTGATCTTCCACGATACCTGCACGGTTTTTACCTAAAGATGGATCCATACTAACCGAAAAATGATAGTTTCCCGAAGGAACACTCCATACGGTAGAGTTGCCTTCCCGACGTACAAAGGTAACGTCCTTATCCTTTACCGCCTTCTCGTCCAAGGTAGGAAGATAAACCAATGCAGTAGTATTACAAGGAATCGTGATATCCCATTCCAGATGCGTAAGAGTTTTCTTCCAATTACTAATCATCTTACCATATAAAGTGTTGTGCGAAGCTTTGACATAACTCAACTCTTGGATGGAAAAATCCGGTTTAAAGATGATTTGTTTGTAAGCGGGCTGTGCCGGATTAAATCCGGCTAAATCACGGAAATACCAAGTCAATAGATCACCCAATATCATCACATGGTTACAACTGTTCATCCAACGATTGGCGGTATCACCGTTCCACAATTCCCAAATGGCAGTAGCTCCCTTTTCTATCATATAGCCATAACTGGGATAAGTTTTGTTGCTTGCCAACAAGAAAGCAACATCGCCACGCCCCATACGGGTAAGCTCACGCATCATCCAATTCATACCTATCACCCCACTGCTGATGTGACCTTTATTCCGGGTAATAATGCCTGTTATTACATTTTTTTCCACTTCTTCCCTATAGGCTTCAGGCACCATATCGAAAGCCAGTGGCAGGATATTAGCCGTCACTGTATTGTTACCATAGAATATGCTGTCGGGATAAAGAACATGGGGCATTTGTACCGGAGAAGTTCCCTTCTTAACTGTAAGGAAACGGGCATTGAAGCAGTCTTTAATTTTTGCTGCATCCTTCTCGAATTCCTTCGCCTCATCTTCCAAACCTTGCAAACGGGCGAACTTGGCCAGCATTTGCGATACCTTATAATAGTAGGCTGTAGCAATCAGCGCTCCATCCGTCTTGCGGGCAGGGTCCTGACTGTGAATCAATTCCGGTGATTCGGGAGGCATACACCAGTCACCGTATTTATCGGCGTTAATCACTCCATCCTCTGTAGTGAACTCACTGCGTATATGGTGCATCCATTTCTTGATAGCGGCATAATTTTTACGAATAGGTTCGATATTGCCGAACTGTTCATAAACCATATCACAGATTACCGGAAATGTGGATGACCACGTCATTTCCGATGTATAATAATTGTAATAAGCCGGACAAATATCAGGAATACAACCGTCTTCACGCTGCGCTTCACGGATGTCATCCGCCCATTTGGCATAGGTGTTTCCATTATTGAACATGAAACTTTCCCCCCACGTTCCCATAGCATGGTCGCCAAGCCAGGGCTGGCGCTCGTCACGCTGGGGACAATCCAAAGGCACTCCTTTATAATTACTGGAAATCCCCCACCAGGCATTCCGATAAACCCGATTCATGATATCATTGGAACATTCGAAAGTACCGTTATCTTCCAAGTCATCATATACTACTTCAGCAACCAAATCTTCCGCTTTCAGATTTTTATAACCTGTCACTTCTACATATTGGAATCCATGATAAGAAAAACGAGAACTCCAGGAAGTGTTGTTTTCTTTACCGTTGCAGATATAATAATCCGTACTCTGGCTATGGCGGAGATTTTCCACATCCAGTTCCGTACCGTCATTCTTTACCCGTTCGGCATAACGTATGCAAATCGTATCTCCCGCAGCGGCTTTCGCTATGTTAATACGCACCCATCCTGCCATATTCTGACCGAAATCAATCATATAACGGTTACCATATTGCTTGAAGACAGCCGGCTTCAGCGTTTTCATCACTTTCATGTTGGGAGCGGTATTGCCACGAAGTGTACCGTACGGCAATGAAACACGTTGCGCTTTCAGCCATTTGGAATCATCATAACCGGGCTGTGTCCAGTTTCCCAATTCCATACGGGCATCGTAAATTTCACCATCGTATTCATTATTGCTACGTATAGGCCCTTGAGCCGTCAAACGCCATTTCTCATCACTGTTGATGCGCTGTATACTGCCGTCGGTATATTCTATAATCAGATTCAAACGTAACTTGGGGTAACCAAAAGTAGGAATCTTATAAGGTTTGTAATTTTGACGCATAGTGTAGAAACGTCCGTTGCCCAGGGTCACTCCGATGGCATTGTCGGCATTTCCTCCGGCAACCTGTTTAGTGACATCAAAAGAATTGTAAAGCACAGTACGACGATAATCACTTGGAGCCGGCGCCAATACCTGATCACCTATCCGCTGACCGTTAATGAACAGTTCGTACATTCCCAAACCACACAAATGAAGGGTAGCATACTTTATCTCCTTGGCTTGCGTTTTAAATTCCGTGCGTAAATAACGAGAGCTCAAACGGCTGTGTGAATCTTCCCGATCCCATGCAAACGCAGCGTCCCAACCTATCCATCGTCCTCCCCAATGAATCTCACCTAAAGGTCCCATCCCCCATCGGGCAGGCTCGCTCCATTCTGTCTCACCTCGATTGGTATAGCTTCTCACTTTCCAGTAAACACGCTGATTGCTTTTCAAACGCTTCCCTTGATAAGGAATCCATACGGACGCATCGGATTCCACTTTTCCGGAATCCCACAAATCCCCTTTATCCTGTGCTAAAAGTTCAGGAGAAGAGGCAACCAAAATCCGGTAGGCGGTCTGCATCACATTTCTTTGAGAAGATTCCAGCCGCCAGCTCATACGAGGGACAGCAGTATCCAGCCCCATGGGATCTACCATCTGCTCGGTACGCAGGCCGGTAACCGAAACATCCGCTGCTTTCAACCACAACGGAAGTGCCAAAAGAATGATTAATAATACTTGTTTTTTCATGATATGCATATTTCTTACTTATTCCATTTCTGTATGGCATCCGGCAAGGCTGTCCAAGCTTTCTGCACATAATCCTTCGCAGAATCCACAACAATCAGAACCTGATCATTGCCGCTCAGATAACCGCTATCATGCTGGAAAGGAGTGACTTTACTGTCAAACTCACCGATATATTCCAACTTACCGTCCTTCGCGCTATACCACCATGCATTCTTTTTCGCACCGCTGATTTTGCTCAAATCGATCTGCATAGGACGTCCTGAGTAATTGTAAACCAGCAAATAGTCATTTCCACGGGTAGCGATGGCACGGTCATAGCGTTCGCCGTTAGTTCCTGCAATCACACTCTGATCGGGCACACGTTCAAAGAAAGGAAAAGTCAGCATCAAGTTCTTCAGATATTTCATCTGATTGAAACCGGGGTCTTCCAAAGCATCCCACCATGCTTTCTTACGTCCGTCGGCACCGAAAGAGGCTCCATATCCGGGACGGATAAATTGCATGATATCATTATGACCGTATGAGTGCCCGAATGATCCGGCGAATACCGACCAATAGGCATAACGACGCACATCGTGCTGATTCCAACGGGTTTCATTGGGATCATGCAGTCCCTGTGGAATGTCTTCATAAATAGGTTCATCATCAATTACCGGTTTCAACGGAGTCTTTGCCTGACTGGCTTCCACAAAACGCCAGTTATCTTCTTCCGTATTCTCTTCGATAGGATAGTCACCATCACCATTACGCTGCCCGTAACGACGGTGTCCGCTTTGGAACATATTGAAATCCAGCCATTCGCGGTCATTAAACCAAGTAGCCGACGTGGTACGTCCACGCGGATGGAAAGTCATCAGATGACCTTTGTCTATGCTACGGATACTGTTTGCCAACGCATCCCATACCTCCGTCTTATTATCACCACGGATATCCCCTCCTATCATCCAAATAATATTCGGCTCATCCTTGTAACGTTCCGCAAGAAATTTACCGTATGCCACGGCTTCTTTTTCATTCATCAACCCTTGTTCCACGGGAGTTCCCCAAATACATACCATCCCTATATAGATGCCCCGTGAAGCAGCACTTTTAATAATATAGTCCATGTGGTCCCAATATCCATAAATCCCTTTGCGGTTGATATCCTTGAAATTAAAACCGTCTATCATGGAATACTGACCGTAAATATTCATGGAAGGCACACCGTTCAATACCTGCACCTGCACCATGTTATATCCGGCATCCTTGCACTTATTCAGATAGTAAGAAACCTCGTCACGATTCAAGCGTTGCGGCATCAGCCATCCAGTTTCACCCAACCAGAAGAAAGGTACTCCATTTTCATGCTTCAGGTAGCGTCCCTCCTCGGACACCACCAGTTTGCCATTCTTCCAGGGAATATACGTTTTCGCTTTCTGCGCCGGCAAGGAAGTAGAGTAACATAGCAATAAAGCCAATAAGGAAAGTAATGCGTGTCTGTTCATCATTGTATTTTCAAATTCGTTTATTAATTAATTAACAATCTCTAAACAAGAGCTTTTATCAAAACAACAAGGTGTTAAAAAAAGGTCCTTATGTTTTTTAAAAAAGGCGGTTATCTTTTTTAAAAAGCTCTTGATCTTATGAGAAAAGATGAAGACTTTTTTGACAAATGTCCTCATCTTTCTCAGATTATTCCTACTACTTCATTTTCTCATATTCAATAGCCGCCAAAATAAAGGAACCTACTGACTTCGGATCATTCTCTATTACCGGCTCACCTATATAATAAGCAAAACTTCCATCCCGGTTTCCTTTACCGCCTAATCCGGCAACAGCACAACAGTTGGTAATAGTGTACGAACCATCAGGTTCTTCTTTAATGAATTGTTTGATCAGGCCATTAAAACCACGTTCTGCAGCCATCTTATATTCCGAAGAAATATATCCTTTATTCACTGCTTTACACAAGAAATACACAAAAAGCGATGAAGCAGAAGATTCCAAATAGTTTCCTTTACGGTTATTTTGGTCAGTCACCTGCCACCATACCCCTGTTTCAGGATCTTGATATTTTACAATACCTTCGGCCAACATATTTATGATCGTCATTATACTGTCACGTCCTTCGAACTGCGCCGGCATATAATCCAATACATCCACCACGGCAGCGGCATACCAGCCTATACTGCGGCTCCAGAAATTGGGTGAGCATCCGGTTTCCTTATTTGCCCAATTTTGTGTCTTGCTCTCATCCCAACCATGATAAAACAAACCGGTTTTAGGATCATACGTTTTACGGGCAATCAGCTTTATTTGATTCACAATATCGGCATTGACCGTAGTATCCTTGAATACGTTACCATATTGAGCCAAATAAGGAGAAGCCATGAATATACCATCCAGCCACATTTGATGCGGATATATCAGTTTGTGCCAGAAGCCACCTTCACTGGTACGGGGCTGTTCGGTCAGTTGTTTACGAAGAGTATCCATCGCCACCTTATAACGCCCGTCTCCCGTCTTTTCATAAAAATCGAATAAAATCTTTCCGGCATTGATATTATCAATATTAAAAGAAAGATATTTCATGGTCTTTATCTTACCGTCAGTGTCTATCAGACTGTCTGCATATATTTTTGCATAATTATAATAGGCTGTGTCACCGGTGTGTTTCCATTCCTCCAACATGGATTTCACCACCAGTCCGTGCGTATAGCCCCAACGAGGCTTTTTCGCTTTTTCTATCATCCAAGGCTCAGGGAAACGTTGCATTTCCGACTGAGCCATACGTTCGCTCCATTTGATTTCTTCGGTCTGTTTAGGAGTGGCAGTACATGCACACATTCCACCTACCAGCAACAATGAGCAAATAATGTTTAATCCTGTTCTTTTCATATTTCTTCTTTTTACTATTTTTCATCCTTACAATCAGTGCAAGAATCATCACTTACCTAAGAATATATATTCTTCACCTGCTTTGGTTTCCAGATCATAAAGATAAGTTTTTTTCAACTCAACTTTATTCAATTTCGCTTCTTTATTTATAATCGGTTGCAAGATTTCGGGTATGGCATACAATTTATTCGGATTCTCCCCTTTTGCCTTTCTCAGCCCTTTGCCTGCCAGCGGATTTAAAGAACGCAAACGACAGTTCCCCCCATTACGGGATTTCACCACCAACCGGCTCACTTTACCATTCTTCCAACTCAAATCCAATTCAAAACCTCCACGAGCTATAATCCCGTTCACGCTTCCTTCTTTCCATTGCGCCGGCAATGCGGGAAGTAAATAAATAAAACCATCGTGGCTCTGCATCAGCATTTCTACGATACCCGCTGTACAACCAAAATTACCGTCAATCTGAAAAGGTGGATGGACATCAAACAAATTAGGATAAGTTCCTCCTTTTTTCTTCTCGTTACGTACGAGAGTCAACTGATCGGTTATCAGTTTATAAGCATGATCACCATCCAACAGACGAGCCCACAAACATACCTTCCATCCCATACTCCATCCGGTAGACGGATCGCCACGATGGATCAGCGAAGTACGTGCCGCATCAAACAATTCGGGAGTACGGTAAGGAGAAATCTGATTACTGGGGAACAAACCATAAAGGTGTGATACATGACGGTGCACATCCTGCGGATTGTCCCAATCTGTCATCCATTCCTGCAATTGCCCCCAACGTCCTATCTGCATGGGTGCCATTTCCTTTAAACGCTGTTCCAAATGGGTGGCAAATTCAGCATCCGTACCCAATAATCGGGCGGTAGTGATTATCTGATTCCATAAATCGAATATCAGTTGGTTATCCAAAGTACACCCGGCAGCCGTAGTCGCTTTTCCATTACTGCCCGCATGAGTATTCTCCGGAGAATTGCTCGGGCATACCACCAACCAGTTATGTAACGGTTCCTTCACCATTATTTCATCAAAAAACTTACCGGCTTCTTTCATGATAGGATAAGCCGAACGGAGAAACTCCATATCGCCTGTATAAAGATAACGTTCCCACAAATGACGGCACAGCCAAGCTCCACCCGTAGGCCATAATCCCGACGGAGCCTTGTCTATAGCTCCGGTAACACGCCATATATCCGTATTGTGATGCAATACCCAACCATCCGCCCCATACATAATCTTTGCTGACTCACGCCCTGTTTCACTCACTTCACGAATCAGCTGTATCAAAGGCTCGTGCAATTCGCTAAGATTCGTCACTTCGGCCGGCCAATAGTTCATTTCAACATTGATATTACAAGTATATTTACTATCCCAGGAAGGAAATAATTTATCATTCCAAATGCCTTGCAAATTAGCAGGCTGCCCACCCGGCTGTGAAGAACAAATCAACAGATAGCGGCCGAAACGGAAATAAGTAGCTACCAGAAAATCATCCTTCGTTTCCTTGAAATTCTGCACACGCATATCAGTGGTTACCCCTGCATATTTGTCTATACCTAAATCCAAAGAGACACGGTCCATATATTGCTTGAAAAAATCAACATGTGCCTTACGTGATGTCACATAATCCTTACTTACAGCCCGGCGCAGATAGTTCTTCGCACGCTCCACTTGGTTACCTGTTATATCCTTATAATTAGTAAAGTTGGTAGCAATGGAAATATAAATCACAGCCTCATCCGCCCCTTCTATACTCAAGACTCCGTCACGACAAGCCTGGGTCCCTCCTTGACTACGTGCAGTCATACGTCCCTGAAATTCGACTTTCCCTTTTAGCCCCTCATGCCAAGAAGATACGCCCGAAAGGGTAACCTCCTCCCCTTCCGTCGAGACCATCACATCCTGATGCGGAGTAGTAAGATTGGCATTACAAGTAATCTTTCCGGGTTGGCTGGCAGTAAGACGCACCATAACTACCTGATCAGCAAACGAAGTCAATGTTTCACGCTGATAAGTCACCCCGTCCACCTTATAACGTACAATGGTACGAGCTGAGTCCAGGCTCAGTTCCCTATAGTAATCGGAATAACGTGTATGCCCCGGAAAAGAAATATGCAGATCGCCAAACGATTGATAGGGCATACCACTATTGGTTTTCGCCATTATTTTCTCAGTAGCCAATGTTTGTGCTTCAAGATATTTTCCTTCGAACACCAACTGGCGCACTTTGGGAATATATTCCAACGCATTGGGATTAGCATTATTATTGGGACGTCCTGCCCAAATAGTTTCTTCATTCAACTGGATATGCTCCACACCGGGATTGCCGAATACCATCGCTCCCAACCGCCCGTTACCCAGCGGAAGTGCTTCAGTCCAAACTTGAGCGGGTTCATCATACCACAGTTTATATTCTTGTGCGGCAGCCTGCAAGTAAGAACTTGCCCATAACAGCCCCCCCACTATCCATTTTATTTTCATATTGATCTCTAGCTTTTATTAAAGGGAGACGAAAAATAAAGACGGATGTACTCTATGGAAAGAAATAAAAAAGTAAATATCATGAAAAAACTTTCCCTAGTACCTCAACAAATCCGGCTTCTCTATTGTTATTAAAATAAAACCATCTTATAAAATTAGAACTATATGAAAATAGCAGAGATTAAAGGAAGAGAGATTTTGGACTCACGTGGTAATCCCACTGTGGAAGTGGATGTTATATTGGAATCAGGGATTATGGGCCGTGCCTCTGTCCCATCGGGTGCGTCAACCGGTGAACATGAGGCTTTGGAATTACGTGATGGCGACAAGACCCGTTACGGAGGCAAAGGCGTATTAAAAGCTGTAGAAAATATAAATACTCTTATCGCTCCGGCATTGAAAGGAATGGACTCTATGGACCAACGTGGTATTGACAAAGCCATGCTTGATCTGGATGGAACTCCAACTAAATCAAAACTGGGCGCAAATGCTATTTTGGGCGTATCCCTAGCCGTGGCAAAAGCTGCAGCCAATTATTTGGATATTCCTCTTTACAGATATATTGGCGGAACAAACACCTATATCATGCCTGTTCCAATGATGAATATCATTAATGGAGGCTCACACAGCGATGCCCCTATCGCTTTTCAAGAATTTATGATTCGTCCTGTCGGTGCTAAAACATTCCGTGAGGCCTTGCGGATGGGCGCAGAAGTATTCCATGCTTTAAAAGAGGTATTGAAAAAACGCGGACTAAGTACAGCCGTAGGAGACGAAGGTGGTTTTGCCCCTGCATTGGATGGCACCGAAGATGCTTTGAATTGTATCCTTGCCGCTATCGAAGCTGCCGGATATGAACCGTTTAAACATATCACCATCGGCTTGGATTGTGCTTCTTCCGAATTTTATCATGACGGCATCTATGACTATACCAAGTTTGAAGGCCCAAAAGGGGAAAAGCGCAGTGCCGCCGAACAGGTTGCTTATCTGGAAAAATTGAGTTGGGACTACCCCATTGATTCGATAGAGGATGGTATGGCAGAAAACGACTGGGAAGGATGGCGCATGCTGACCGAGCGTCTGGGCAATCGCTGCCAGCTGGTAGGTGATGACCTGTTCGTTACCAATGTGAAGTTCCTGGAAAAAGGAATCAGTGAAGGTTGTGCAAACTCTATCCTAGTAAAAGTAAATCAGATCGGTTCGCTGACCGAAACTCTGGATGCTATTGAGATGGCTCAACGTAACGGCTATACCACTGTGACCAGCCACCGTTCCGGTGAAACGGAAGATGCTACCATTGCGGACATCGCCGTAGCCACCAATAGCGGACAGATTAAAACCGGTTCACTGAGCCGTAGCGACCGTATGGCGAAATACAACCAGTTGCTCCGCATTGAAGAAGAATTGGGCAACCGTGCCGTATATGGATATAAAAAAATAGCACGCAATTTTAAAGCGTAAGCGGTTTGTATCCCCAATTCCATAAACGAAGAATGCCTCAAGACGGATCGTGATGATTCCGGCTTGAGGCATATTTTTGCACTATTATTTAATCACAACAGGGTTACAATGTTTTTCCTCCCATTCCTCCACCGTCATGGTTTCCGATGAAAAACTGATACCAATTCCCGTAACTTTGCACGTATCTGTCAGATAAGGCTTAGCATATCCTTTGTCCTCTATCTGCTGTAAAGCTTCAGCAGCCGTACTATCCAGTTTAAGCTCAAATATATATACATAATCCTTTGTTTCCAATATACAGTCCACTCTTCCTCTTGCCCGAGTTTTTTCCACATGCAATTGACAATATAGCTTTCTGCCGCCTCAGCTGTCTTTATCGAGCCGTGAAAATCATACGGTATTTCAGACCTTACACAGCCGGCATTCCACAACACAAGAATATTTTTCTTTCAATCCCTCCAAATTCATCCCCGTAAAATAATCCTCTATAAACTCCCATCGCTGCTCGTCACTTAACTTCGTATTGCCAAAGAACAGCCGGAACAACTCTATCTGTTCCTGGAATATTTTCTCATTATTCTCTAGCACACGATTCTGATAGCTCCCCGAGGTAGCTTCCTTTTTCAATATCTCCGCATCATGGACACGCACTCCAACGGAAGGAACCCCTCCCTCTACGGTAAAGTCCACCACATTGAGCATAGACAGCAAGTTGAGCAGCATATTGAGATCGGAGAACGGAGTGACATAGAACAACAGCCGGCCTCCTTTCTTCCCTGTAATACGCTGGGCACACAACTTCTGGTAACGGGACAATAACAAATCAAAACCACGGGTAACGGTAAACATCAGTTTGTCTTCATCTTTCTTCTTGGCACTGGTGATGTAACTCACACTTCTGCCCTCCTCTACCCTGGACTCCAGTAAAGAAGTGATAAAACGCTTGGCAGAAGGAACATCCATATCGTACGCCGCAAAAATACTACGCAAATCGTCCTCCTCGAACTTTCCTTTATTACCATACAGACTCACCGTCAGTAAGTCTTTCAAACTCTTCAAGAGACTTGCCAGCTTAAAGCAGATATCCGCTGCACTCTCTTTTAACAAGACATCATGCTTCCCCACAACAGCCGCACGAACTCCCTCAAAGAGATTTCCATTGTATAAATCGCGCTTAAACTCACGATACCCCATCTCCGAGAAACAATTTTCCCACAAAGATTCAAAAGCCACCTTATAGACTCCTTCAACCCCTTCCACGGGAACCATATACTGCTTGTATTTTTTACGGAAAGCGGCATCACCCGTCTTTTCCTGTACATAGCCATCGGCAAACAGAGTCTGTGAATTGATTTCAACAGGAGAACCGCCATGCCGGAAACTCAGATCCTCTTCTATCCATAACAAAGCCGTCTTGATGACTTGCTCCAAATCCGATTCATATTCCAGCTTGTTCTTTTTACGAGGCAGCCTCACTGCAAATTCAAAATCGGATAAAGACATCTGCATTTCATCACTACAGCCTTTCATCAGATATATTTCCCATACTTTCTTCAGAATCATCCCCAACTGTTCCTGGGAGATGGCACCTGCAGAATGCAGGCGTTTCATATAATAAAAGTCGCGTTCATTAAAGTCCGTCGCTGCCACACCAGAAATGTTCTTATCACGGGCTGCACGGCCAATCTCCTGAATATAATCGACAAAGGTACCGGATGGAGCCACATGATACACACGGTCAATATCGCTGATATCCACCCCCATGCCAAAAGCTTTCGTAGCAACGATTATTTTTTTCTCACCCTCCTTAAAAGCTTGTATAATTTCGGCTTTTTGCTCTTTATCCTTTTTACCATAATAAGATGCCACCCAATGCCAGTTAGCCGGATACACCCAAGTCTTCAGTTTCATATCTATACCTCCGGCAAAAGGATAATAAATAATAGTCTTATGCCCGTCCAGAAAATCCTCCACCCGGGCGGCAACAGTACGTTGCTTGGCCTTATCGTAGGTCTCTCCCTCCTCTATGGTCATGGCGGTAATGTCAAAGCCAATATTTTCACGCTTCACCGTGCCCACATACAAGGCACACGGAGCAAGATGCAACGACCGGATGGTATCAAAAATCATATCGTTCCCACCTTTGGGATTCCACACAGCAGTGGCTGTCAATGCAAAAACAGGGAATACATATCCCAACGCATTCTTTAAAGCTTCCAGATGACGCCCTAGAAACCAATAATCCACCCGGAACTCTTTACCCCAAGTAGTCACGGTATGAGCCTCGTCAACTACTACCAATCCAATGCGGCGTTCACCTACGAAATAACTAATATCATACGCCAACAATAATTCAGGGGAAAGATAAAAAAGATCAACCTCCCCGTCACGGACACGACGATATACTTCGTTCTTTTGTTCAGGTGAAAGATCGGACGAAGCATACGCCACACGTTCATATCCTAACTCCTGCAACGCCTCAACCTGATCCACTATCAATGCTTTCAGCGGAGAAACCACAAGAGTAAGAAGCTTATATTCATTACCCAGATAAATGGCAGGGAGCTGAAACAACAATGATTTTCCAGCTCCGGTCGGAGCAGTCAGGAGCAAATTATGAACAGACGAATCACCCTTGATCCCTTTTTCAGCTTCCATGATGACTTCCTCAATTAATTGCCCTTGAGACAATTGCAATTTTTCCTTACCTTTGAACAAGTCATCATAAACTTCTAAATTACGGAAATCTTCATATCCGTACACTTCCTGCAAAAGAACCTTTACCGCTTCACGGCATTTAGACGGCAATACTCTTGCCGCAATCTGTGACTCTATCATACAAAAGAACTCTTAAATAACGGTTGTACCAACCTTAAAACTAATATCAGCGCAAATATAATAAAAAAGCGAGAAGAATGAAGATTTCTTCGTCCTTCTCGCTTTTCTGAGCCTCTTGTCGGATTCGAACCAACGACCCCGAGATTACAAATCACGTGCTCTGGCCAACTGAGCTAAAGAGGCGGGTGGGTAAGCTTACTATATCGCGCCGCTACAACCAACTACCTTTGCTGCGATCAAGCCCTGGAGGATTCATCAGGAGCTGGCCGTATAGGACTTACCCATTTTTGTTTTGCGAGTGCAAAGGTAGACATTATTTTCAAAACTACAATACTTTCGAATACTTTTTTTTGATTTTAGCAGAAAAAATACATTTTTCACCCATAACTATAGGACGGATTCCCGTAAAAGAAGTACTTTTGTGCACTTATTAATAAAGAATGACGAATTATAAACCGACTTTGCAGGAATGCGCCATGCGCTATGGTACGGGCATGGGTCTTTTATGGGCCTTCAAATTCATGCTCTTCCCACTAGGATTGAGAATACCTTTCCTACAATTACTTTTTATAGTCTTAACTATAGGAGTACCCTTTTTAGGATACATATTTGCCAAAAAGTTCAGAGAACGGCATTGTGGCGGAAGCATCACTTTTTCACGTGCGTTTCTATTCACTACCTTTATGTATATGTTCGCCTCTCTATTTGTAGCGGTAGTGCATTACATCTACTTCCGCTATATAGATGGCGGGTTCGTATTCGAGGCATACCGCTCCATCTTAAATCAGTTCAAAGAAACTGCCGGACCCGAACTGACAACCTCACTAAACCAATTTGAAGAAGCGATAGATTTACTGTCGGGACTTACCCCGCTGGAAATGACATTTCAACTGATATCACAAAATATGTTTTACGGGATGCTAATGGCTATCCCTACGGCATTGATCGTGATGCGTAAAAAGAAAAATGAATAAAAGATGGATATATCTGTAGTTATTCCTTTGTATAACGAAGAAGAATCTTTGCCGGAACTATTCGCATGGATTCAACGTGTAATGGATGCCAACCACTTCAACTATGAAGTTATTTTTGTCAATGACGGCAGCACCGACCACTCCTGGCAAGTGATTGAGAAACTACGCTCGGAATCGGACAACGTAAAAGGTATTAAATTCCGCCGGAACTACGGCAAGTCCCCTGCTTTGTATTGTGGTTTTGAAAAGGCGCAAGGTGATGTGGTGATTACAATGGATGCCGACTTGCAGGACAGCCCGGACGAAATACCGGAATTATACAGAATGATTACAGAAGACGGCTACGACTTAGTATCAGGATACAAGCAAAAACGCTATGACCCGTTATCAAAAACCATTCCGACCAAACTATTCAACGCCACAGCACGTGCCGTCTCAGGCATCAAGAATCTGCATGACTTTAACTGCGGACTAAAAGCTTATCGTCGTGATGTTGTAAAGAACATCGAAGTATACGGTGAAATGCACCGCTATATCCCCTATCTGGCAAAGAATGCAGGTTTTCCTAAGATAGCCGAGAAAGTAGTACACCATCAGGCACGGAAATTCGGTAAAACAAAATTTGGCGGATTAAACCGTTTCTTCAATGGTTATCTAGACCTCATCACTCTGTGGTTTTTATCCAAATTCGGTATCAAGCCGATGCACTTCTTCGGGTTTATGGGATCATTGATGTTTATTCTTGGTTTCATTTCCGTCATTATCATCGGAGCAAACAAACTATATGCCTTGTCACATGGTTTACCTTATATATTAATTACTGATTCTCCTTACTTCTATCTGGCCCTAACTTTGATGATTTTGGGAACCCAACTGTTTCTGGCAGGATTCATAGGAGAACTGATAGCCCGGAATGCTCCTGAACGCAATAATTATAAAATAGAGAAAGAGTTTTAAAATGAAGAGACTACCAGCCATTATCTTATTGCTCCTGATTACCGTAAGCACCTTGATGCAAAGCTGTGGGGAAAGCGATTGTCCGCTTACCACCAATTCCTTTGCCCATTTCGACTTTCTGGATGCAGAAACACACCAAGCTGTGAAATTCAGTCCAGCTTTTGACGTCACTGGATTTATCACTACCGATGTGATTGTACGTGACACACTGGAAGATGGAACTATTAAGGAAACTGTAGTAAAAGACTCATTGATGAATGACACGATATTCAATAAAGCGGAAAGCAGTATGAGCCTGCCTTTGAGTTATACATCAAAAACTACCTACGTATTGCATTATACGGAAAAGATGCGTGACACCATCATACTCATTCACCAGAATATCCCCTACTTGCAGAATATAGAATGTGGCACCATGATGTTTTATAAAGTGGAAGACATTAAATACACCACTTATAACTTAAAATCTATCGAGACTGTAAATCCGGACATCAATAATGAAGAAAAAAAGAATTTCAACATATATTACGTTGTTAACGCTACTGAGTAGTATGCTATTGTACAGCCCCACACTGGCGGCACAAGAAAAAAAAACAACCATAGAGGAAGAAAAGGTACCTTTCTATCAGGGAACTACTATCGGTATAGATATATTTGGCTTGGGAAGCAAAATTTTTGGAGGTGACATTACAAGTACAGAAATCAGCGTAGAGGTCAATTTGAAAAACCGTTATGTCCCCGTAGCTGAAATTGGATATGGAACCACCGACACTACTGATGACGGTACCAATATACATTATAAAGCCTCAGCTCCCTATTTCCGTATAGGTATGAACTACAACTTCTTTTTCAAGAAGCCCTATCTGCCTGGTTTTCTGTATGGAGGCATACGTTACGGATTCACCTCTTTTTCATACGATGTAGATGCTCCGACAATGAAAGACCCTACATGGGGATTTCCGGAAATCCCCTTCAGTTATGAGGGAGTTAAAACCACAGTAACCTGGGCCGAACTGCTGGCAGGAATAAAGGTAAATGTATACAAGAATTTCTATATGGGCTGGTCACTGCGCTACCGCATACGCATGAACATGAAAAAGACGGAACACACCGAGCCTTGGTATATTCCCGGTTTCGGAAAGAACAACTCGACTAACTTAGGAGTAACATACAGTTTAATATACAAATTACCATTTTAACTAATGACAACTTTAGAAATATGGCTCCTTGCCATCAGCCTTGCTATGGACTGTTTCACTGTTTCCATAACAAGCGGAATTATCATGCGTCGCATTTGCTGGCGCACTTTTTTTATTATGGCATTCTTCTTCGGTCTTTTCCAGGCCGTCATGCCGCTTATCGGTTGGTTTGCCGCCAGCCGCTTCAGCCACCTGATAGAGGATTACGACCATTGGATCGCTTTTGGGTTATTGGCATTCCTGGGAGGGCGTATGATTAAAGAGAGTTTCAGCAATGAAGACAAATGCTGCTTCGACCCCACTAAATTAAAAGTGGTTGTTACGCTGGCTATAGCAACCAGCATTGATGCGTTGGCCATCGGTATATCATTTGCTTTTGTAGGAATGAACTCTTTCACTTCCATTCTTTCTCCCATTGGCATCATCGGCTTTACCTCTTTTGTTATCTCAACATTAGGAAGTCTGATAGGTGTATTTTGCGGCAAGCGTTTCAACCTGCGCATGGAATTATGGGGAGGTTTGGTTCTGATTATTATCGGTGTTAAAATCTTAATAGAACATTTATTTCTTTCTTAACTAAAATACAGGTATGAATAAAAAAAAATTAGCATGGCAATTGCCGTTTCTAGCAATTCTGATAATAGGAACAATTATTATTCTAAAAAAGCAAGCACCTTTCCGTACGGATGAAGGCTTTGTATTCGGTACTGTATACAAAATCACCTACCAGTCCGAAGATAATCTGAAAGAAGAAATAGAAACCGAACTGAAGAAAGTGGACTACTCCCTCTCTCCTTTCAATCCGAATTCTGTAATCACCCGCGTAAACCACAATGAAAAGACAGAAGTTGACAGTTTTTTCGTACATGTATTCCATCTCGCAAAAAAAATATCCGATGAAACCCATGGAGCCTTTGATATCACTGTCGCACCTTTGGTAAATGCATGGGGATTTGGATTCAAAAAATCTACAGGAGTGGATTCACTGATAGTGGACAGCTTACGCCCAATGATAGGATATCAAAAAATAGACTTACAGAACAACCGGATAATAAAAAAAGACCCTCGTATAATGCTGGATTGCAGCGCTATCGCCAAGGGATTCGGAGTAGATGCAGTAGCAAGGCTATTAGAACGTAAAGGGATAAAAAACTACATGGTAGACATCGGTGGTGAAGTAGTGGTAAGAGGCAAAAATTCCAAAATGAACGCTTGGCGTATCGGCATAAACAAACCTGTAGATGACTCCTTGTCAGTAAACCAGGAGTTACAGACTGTACTTGCCATTAGTGACGTAGGTATGGCGACATCAGGAAATTATCGTAATTTCTATTACAAAGGTGGAAAGAAATATGCACATACCATAGACCCACGCACCGGATACCCAGTACAACATAGCATCCTGTCATCCACTGTCATTGCAAAAGATTGCGCCAGTGCCGATGCATACGCTACTGCTTTCATGGTGATGGGACTGGACTCAGCCAAAGCTTTTTGTGAAGCACATCCTGAACTGGATGCCTATTTTATCTGCTCGGGCGAAGGGGATAAATATGAAACTTATTTTACAAATGGGATGAAGAAATTTATCGCCAGCGAGAAATAGACATCAAAGAGGCGCATCAAAACATCGAACAACTATCATTCAAATGGAATGATACCGGAACTCACCACAGATTAATATCAATTTAACACAAAGCAGTTGGTTTCCAATAAAATATCTATGGTGAGTTCCGACATTATTATCTGCAAAGAAACAGCATATTACTGAGCTTTCTGAAACTGTTCTATCAACAAAGTCAGATTAGCCGTAAATAAACGCGCTGATATTGCTAACAAAATGATTCCGAAAAACTTACGAATAACATAAATTCCACCTTTACCCAAGAAACGTTCGATACGATCTGTCAACTTCAACACCACATAAACCCAAACCATATTCAATATCAAGGCTACAACAATGTTTACAGGAGCATACTCCGAACGAAGGGAAAGTAACGTAGTAAACGCCCCCGCACCTGCCAATAACGGAAAGACCAAGGGGACTAAAGTCGCTTCCTTGATAGGACCTTGATTCTTGAATATTTCGATATCCAAAATCATTTCCAAAGACATGAGAAAAATAACAAAAGCACCCGCCACGGCAAACGAAGCGATATCTACCTGAAATAACTTCAGCATCATATCTCCTGCATAAAAGAAACCTATCAATAAAGCAAAAGAAATGCCGGTAGCTTTATTAGCATTGACATTTCTCCCTTTCTGCTTAAGGTTCAATATAATAGGAATAGATCCGATAATATCAATGACAGCAAAAAGTACGATAAACGCACTTAAAAATTCTTGAAAATCAAATGATCCAAACATAAACTCCTCCTTTTTTGAATGCAAATATATTTATTTTTTATACAGCCCGCAAGTATTCTGCTTTTAAACATTAGGAGACGGTAAGAAACAATAAAAAAAATAAAAGTTCTCCCACCTATAAATAATAAATCTCGTTTTATCGTTACCTTTGTGTGTTAAACTATAACTTAACGAACATTAGAACTTATGGAAATAACAATGTATGATACACTTTTACAACTTCCTCTCTTCCAGGGATTATGTAAAAATGACTTCACCAATATCATAGGTAAGGTAAAGCTACATTTTCGTAAATACAACGCCGATGATATCATTGTGGAACAAGGAGCACCTTGCACTCAATTAATCTTTCTCTTAAATGGGGAGATAACCTCCCAAGCAACCGATAACCAACATTCATACTCCTTATTTGAAACTTTTGGAAGTCCTTTCGTTATAGAGCCCTATTCATTATTCGGCATGCAGACCAACTATACAGCGACTTACAAAGCACGTACAAATATTAACATAGTTACCATAGATAAGTTATTTGTATTAAATGAACTGAACAACTACGAAATCTTCCGCCTTAATTATTTAAATATTCTGAGTAATAGGGCACAAGTGGCATACGAAAAATTATGGAACAGCCACATAGGTAATACAGAAGAAAAAATACTGAATTTTTTAGTACTGCGTTCCATGAAGCCCGAAGGGAAAAAAATTCTTAAAATCAAAATGGAAGATTTGGCGAGTTTGATTGATGAGACACGAATCAATGTGTCAAAAGTACTGAATGATTTACAGGAACAGAGATTGGTACAACTTAGCAGAAAAGCAATCTCCATTCCGGCATTGGAAAAACTGACCGAAAAGAATAAATAATCAGGTAAAACCTCATAAAGATGAAAAGCACAGGCATTTCTGCTTGTGCTTTTTTATTTTTAACCTAACTATTTAATATACTTTGTTAAATAAGTAAATAGAATGAGGATAGTGATACTTTTTTTTAGCAAATTTGTAAGTCAAATAAAATAGTGCCATGACTGAAAATAAAAATCCATTTTTAAAACCCTATAACACTCCTCATGACACGGCTCCGTTCCATCTTATCAAGATAGAACATTATGAACCTGCCTTGTTGGAAGGAATGAAAGAACAAAATGAGGAAATTGATGCAATTGTCAATAATCCCGAAGCACCGACTTTCCAAAACACCATTGTTGCTCTGGAAAATTCGGGTGCGTTGCTAGACCGCGTAACTACTGTTTTCGGCAATTTGATGAGTGCCGAGACTAGTGACGAGATGCAGGAATTGGCAGAAAAAATGATGCCCTTACTGTCTGAACACAGCAACAACATCAGTTTGAATGAAAAACTGTTTGCCCGCATAAAAGCTGTATACGAGCAGAAAGACCAGTTGCAACTGAAAGGTGAAGACGCCCAACTGCTGCAAAAAACATACGACAGTTTTGTAAGAAGCGGTGCCAATCTGACCGGTGAGGCAAAAGAAAAGTTCCGCCAACTGAATACTGAATTAAGCATATTAACCTTACGTTTTTCTCAGAATCTGTTGAAAGAAACGAATAACTACGAATTGGCATTGACGAAAAAACAATTGGAAGGATTACCCGAAAGTTCATTGGAAAGTTATGCTCAAACAGCAAAGGACAAGGGAAAAGAAGGCAGCATCATTACATTGGATGCTCCCAGTTTTGTTCCTTTCATGAAATATTGTGACGACCGTTCACTGCGCAGAGAAGTCTATATGGCTTATAATACCCAATGTACACACAATAACGACTACAACAATGTGGACATCATCAAGCAATTGGTAAACATTCGCATGGAACTGGCTCATTTACTAGGCTTCTCCACTTTTGCCGAGTATAAACTGAAAAAGCGCATGGCCGAAACAAGTGATGCCGTATACAAATTGCTCAACCAATTATTGGAAGCCTACACCCCTGCCGCCCTAAAGGAAGTAGCAGAAGTAGAAGCATTGGCACGCGAAATGGAAGGCAATGATTTCCAGCTGATGCCATGGGATTGGGCCTATTATTCAGAAAAACTGAAAAATAAGAAATTCAATCTGAATGAAGAAGAGTTGCGTCCTTATTTTGAGCTTAGCCAAGTAGAGAAAGGCGTATTCGGTCTGGCTACCCGTCTGTATGGCATCACATTTAAAGAAAATAAAGAAATTCCGGTCTATCATCCCGATGTAAAAGCTTATGAAGTATTTGACAAAGACGGAAGTTTCCTGGCTGTACTTTATACAGATTTCCACCCCCGTGCCGGAAAACGTTCAGGTGCATGGATGACCAGCTATAAGGAACAGTGGATAGAAAACGGAGTCAACAGCCGCCCCCACGTATCCGTTACCATGAACTTCACCAAGCCATCAGCTGGAAAACCGGCATTGTTGACTTTCTCGGAAGTAAATACTTTTTTACACGAATTCGGACACGCCTTGCACGGAATGTTTGCCAATACCACTTATTCAACCATGAGTGGTACCAGCGTATACTGGGATTTTGTGGAGCTTCCATCACAAATTATGGAAAATTTCGCCACTGAAAAAGAATTTCTCAATACATTCGCCAGACATTATCAGACGGGAGAACCCATTCCTGCCGAACTGATTCAAAAAATTGTAGATGCATCCAATTTTAATGTGGCCTACGCCTGCCTACGTCAAATAAGTTTCGGCTTACTGGATATGGCATGGTACACCCGCCAGGAAACATTTGACGGAGATGTCCGCGCTTATGAAAAAGAAGCATGGAAAAAAGCGCAAATACTGCCCGGAGTAGAAGATACCTGCATGTCCGTACAGTTCTCACATATCATGGCGGGGGGATATTCTGCCGGATACTACAGTTATAAATGGGCGGAAGTACTGGATGCGGATGCCTTCTCCTTATTCAAGGAAAAAGGAATCTTCAACCAGGAAGTCGCTGCTTCTTTCCGGGAGAATATTCTCTCGAAAGGAGGAACGGAACATCCGATGGCCCTTTACAAACGCTTCCGTGGACAAGAACCCAGTATCCATGCCTTGCTGAAAAGAAATGGAATAATCAACTAAAAAACTAAACAATATGAAACTAAAGTCTATTCTTTATATACTGATGCTACTCCCCTTCTTATGGAGTTGCAACAATGAAGACGATGTAGAGGAAATCTTTGCAAGCGGCACATGGCATGTAGTGGATTTCTATGGTAAAGCCAATTGGGACAAACGGAACGGAGAGCCCAAATACAATGCAATGGCACACAACCCGGATAAGACTATCGCAGCCGAAGGAAGAAAAGCCTTGGATATCATTCATGGTTTCAACATTACTTTCAAAGCGGATGGCACTTTTACAGGAAGCATACAAAACGGAACCATTGAAGGCACATGGCAAGCGGATGGAAAAGACCGGACAGTAAACATAAATTTTACCAAGACTCCATCTTCAACAAGCTATAATAACGAGTTCATAGAAGCATTGAATAATGCAATATTTTATCAAGGTGACAGCAATGTTTTATTGCTAGCTCCCGAAGGGAAAAAAACTTATATTCAATTTGCACATAATAAGCAAGACTGAAATAATGGAAACGAAAGAAGAAAAACAACTCAAACTCGACAAACGATACATCCGCATGGCTAGTATTTGGGCGGAAAATTCATACTGTGAACGCCGTCAGGTAGGAGCATTAATCGTAAAAGACAAGATGATCATCTCCGACGGATATAATGGAACTCCTGCAGGATTCGAAAATGTATGCGAAGATGACAACGGAGTCACCAAGCCTTACGTGCTACACGCCGAAGCGAATGCTATCACCAAAATAGCACGAAGCAACAACAGCAGTGACGGAGCAACCATGTACGTCACCGCATCTCCTTGCATAGAATGTGCCAAACTCATCATCCAAGCAGGAATCAAACGTGTAGTTTACTCAGAAAAATACCGTTTGGAAGACGGGCTTGATTTATTGAAACGCGCAAATATTGAAGTAATCTATATCAATCCCAATGAATAATAGCAAATAAAGATATGAGCAAACATCGAACATCCCGTTTTATGCCGGTAATCGTTGCGGTAAGCATCGTAGCCGGAATATTGATTGGAACTTTTTACGCCAACCACTTTTCAGGAAACAAATTAGGTATCATTAATACTTCATCCAACAAACTGAATGCATTATTGCGTATCATTGACGACCAATATGTAGATACAGTAAACATGGGTGAACTGGTGGAAGATGCTATGCCGCAAATTCTAGGCGAGCTGGACCCTCACTCTTCTTATATTCCGGCAAAAGACCTGGAAGCTGTAAATTCTGATTTAAAAGGGAGCTTCAGCGGAATTGGTATCCAGTTTACCATCCAGCAAGATACCATCCATGTAAACAGTGTCATCCAAGGCGGACCATCAGAAAAAGTGGGCCTAATGGCAGGAGACCGCATTATAGAAGTTGATGACAGTGCCTTTGTAGGAAAAATTGTCACCAACTATGAATCCATGAAAAGACTGAAAGGTCCCAAAGGCAGTGAGGTAAAACTTGGCGTTTTTCGTCCGGGAGAAAAAGAAACTTTACACTTCACCATTGTTCGTGGTGACATACCGGTAAAGAGTGTAGATGCCGCCTATATGTTGAATGACAAATTCGGTTACATAAAAGTAAACAAGTTTGGTGAAACAACTTATCCCGAATTATTGATTTCATTAGCCAAGCTAAATCAGGCAAACTGCGAAGGAGTGGTAATCGACTTACGCGGTAATACCGGCGGATATATGGGTGCAGCAATCCAGATGGTAAACGAATTCTTACCCAAAAACAGACTCATCGTTTATACACAGGGACGTAAGTCTCCACGTGAGAACTATACATCCAACGGAACCGGAAGTAGCCAGAAAATGCCTATTGTCGTATTGATGGACGAAGGATCGGCTTCTGCCAGCGAAATTTTTGCCGGAGCTATCCAGGACAATGACCGAGGGACAATCATCGGGCGCCGCTCTTTCGGAAAAGGGCTAGTACAACAGCCTATCGACTTCAGCGATGGTTCAGCCATCCGTCTGACAATTGCCCGTTACTATACTCCGTCAGGACGCTGTATACAAAAACCGTATGTAAAAGGTAATGACGCAAATTATGAAATGGATATCCTGACCCGTTACGAACACGGAGAATTTTTCTCACAGGACAGTATCAAACAGGATCAAAGCCAAATCTTTGAAACTTCTTTAGGCCGTCCTGTATATGGAGGTGGAGGTATTATGCCCGATATCTTTGTACCGCAGGATACTACCGGTGTGACTTCCTATTATCGTATGTCCGTTAACCGCGGACTAACCATCCAGTTTGCTTTCCAGTATACGGACAACCACCGTGCCGAAATGCAAAAATATGAAACAGAAGAAAGCCTGTTGCAATATTTGAAACATCAGAACATTTTGGAACAATTCGCCCGTTTCGCTGAAAGCAAAGGGTTAAAACGTCGCAACATATTGATGTACAAATCACAGAAACTATTTGAAACAAATTTATATGGAAACATCATTTATAATATGCTGGGCATGGAAGCTTATATAGAATACTTAAACAAGAGCGACAAAACTGTCCTCAAAGCATTGGAAGTATTGGATAAAGGTGAATCATTTCCCAAAGCTCCCGAACCCATAGAACCGAAAGTAAGCGATGAAGGAACTAAAAAAACAACTGCGCAAGCAGATAGCGCAAGAAAAACGCCGTCACGACATCACCGAATTAATGACAAAGTCCGCTGCTTTGCTTGAGAAACTGGAACAGCATCCCAAATTTGCATCGGCCCGTACCGTTTTGCTCTATTATTCATTGGGTGATGAAGTACAGACACATGACTTCGTTGAGAAATGGCACCGGCAGAAAACAATTTTGCTGCCGGTAGTCAAAGGAGACGAATTGGAACTCCGTATTTATGCAGGTAGACAAAACCTGAAAAACGGCGAGGCTTATCACATAGAGGAACCGACGGGAGAAGCATTTACAGCGTATGAGAAGATAGACCTCGCCATTATACCGGGTGTTTCTTTTGATGCCCAAGGCAACCGATTGGGAAGAGGAAAAGGATATTATGACAAATTACTGCCTCTTCTTCATTCCTATAATATAGGTATATGTTATAACTTCCAAGTAAGCGAAAAGCTGCCTGTCGAACCTTTCGACCGGAGAATGGATGAAGTCTGGACTGAGAATGGAATACTGAAATAGAATCTATCGTGATAAGAACTGCCCCATAAGCCACTCTTACATCACACTTCTTTCAAGTCAAGTGTGGACTTTACGAAAAAGATGAAGGAAAATCCGTAAAAATCCGCACCTGGCAGGAAGTTTTACAGGAACCTTCGGAGATAACCAAAAGAACATACAGAAGACCGCCTAGTTAACGAAAAATAATATTGACTATCACTTGTGCCCCTACCTGCTTATTCAGATTCTTCACCAATAAATCACGTCCCATCATCAACTCCTGACGGAGCACGGACGAAGTGATATGCACATAAAGTATTTGATTCTTGATATAAAGATTACTAGTATATTTGGTAATGGCAGACCCCACAACATCTTTCCATGCTTGTATCAGACGATACTCATTCAGTGGTGCCTCCAAAGCATTCTGCCGGAAGAATTTCCGAATCATCTCCCCTATTTGTTCCGCATCATTACGTCTCATTCAGCCACTTCCTTTCTTTCAGTCACACAGCCATCTTCTACAGAAAAGACTCTGTATTCCCTTTCAATCTTTTTCAATATTTTATCCAGATGATCCCTATTGGTATCCGTAATGAAAATCTGTCCGAAACTATCCCCGGCCACTAGTTTCACAATCTGTTCCACACGGGAAGCATCCAACTTATCAAAAATATCATCCAGCAACAACAAAGGAGTGCTATTGCTCCCCGTTTTCTTCAAAAAATCAAACTGAGCCAGTTTCAAAGCGATCAGATAAGTTTTATTCTGCCCTTGTGAACCTTCCCTCTTTATAGGGAAATCACCCAACTGCATCACCAAGTCATCTTTATGAATTCCTCTCAGCGAATACCCCATTATACGGTCACGTTTGCGGCTCTCTTTTATTATATCCAGCAAATTCCCATTCATAGCATGAGATTCATACGCCAGATTCACTTTCTCCTTATCTTGCGAAATATAAGAGTAGAAAGATTGAAAAGTAGGAATAAATTCGGCTATAAACTCACTACGTTTTCTAAAAACAACCTCGCCTGCAAATGCCATCATCTCCTCCCATACCAACATCAATTCCTCATCAGGTTCCTGCTCCGACTTCAATAAGGCGTTACGCTGTGTCAGCGCTTTATTATAACGTATCAGTGCATCCAAGTATTCCTTATCATATTGAGATATCACCACATCCATAAAACGGCGGCGCTCGTCACTACCTCCCGCAATCAGTTCCGCATCAGCAGGAGAAACCATTACGAGAGGAATAAAACCGATATGATCTGATAAACGGCTGTATTCCTTTTTATTCCGCTTAAACTGTTTTTTCTGACGACGCTTCAAGCCGCAATATACCTCTTCAGGATCTCCTTGATTCGTTTCATAGAAACCCTGAATCACAAAAAAATCGCCCTCGTGACGGATATTCTGCGAGTCTATGGGATTAGTGGCACTTTTACAGAATGAAAGATAATAAACCGCATCCAGCAGGTTCGTCTTCCCCATGCCGTTCTGTCCGATAAAACAATTCATCTTTGGCGAGAATTCCAGTTCTGCCTGCTCCAGGTTTTTATAATTCAATATCGAGATGCGTTTCAGTATCATAGAACTTCTGTTTAATTGAGGATACAAAATTAGAGATAAAAACGGGAAAAACTAAAAAAATATGCCCGTAAATTTCATTAATACATAGAAATGAACTACTTTTGCTGACCGAAAAAGTAGATTCGCAAAATAATAAAAAAGTAAATATAAAAATGGCAGAACAAAAACACACTCAGGACCCATTGGATATGGAAGAAGCACTGAGTACTTCAGAAGCATTCCTTATCAAGTACAAAGGAAAAATCCTTGGAACTATTGCAGCAGTTGTGATTATCATTGCAGGTTTCATGGGATATAAGCATTTTATTTCTGAACCCAATGAAATGAAAGCATCAGAAGCTTTGTTCAAAGGAGAACAATATTTCGGAGCCGATAACTTTGAAACAGCATTGAACGGCGACAGCATTGGTTACAAAGGTTTCTTGAAAGTAGCAGATGAATTCAGCGGAACAGCTGCCGGTAATTTAGCAAATGCTTATGCAGGTATCTGCTACGCACAGTTAGGCAAATATGAAGACGCAGTGAAGTATTTAGATAAATTCAGCGCTAAAGATCAGTTGGTAAGCCCCGCTATTTTGGGAACTATCGGTAACTGCTACGCTGAGATGGGGCAATTGGACAAAGCTGCCGGAACTTTGCTGAAAGCAGCAGACAAAGCAGACAGTCAGGCATTAAGCCCTATCTATTTGATTCAGGCAGGTCAGTTGTTCGAGAAACTGGGTAAGAACAGTGAAGCTGTTAAAGCTTATACATTGGTGAAAGAAAAATACTTCAATTCTTATCAGTCAATGGACATCGACAAATATATCGAGCGTGCCTCTATCAAATAAGAAAAGAAATATACCTTGAATTATATAAAGAGGTTGTCTGCACCCACGTACAGATAACCTTTTTCTTTTATTAATCCCACTAAAAAACAAAAAATAATGGCAACAGCGTATCATAACTTATCTGATTATGACTTTAACTCGGTTCCCAATGCAGAAAACATGCGTTTCGGTATCGTAGTATCCGAATGGAACAGTAACATCACCGGTCCCTTATTGGAAGGCGCCGTAACCACCTTGAAAAAACATGGTGCAAAAGATGAAAATATTTTGGTACAAACTGTACCCGGAAGTTTTGAACTGACTTTTGGTTCCGCACAAATGATAAAAAGCGGAAAAGTAGACGCAGTGATTGCAATAGGATGTGTAGTTCGTGGTGACACTCCACACTTTGACTATGTATGTGCCGGTACTACCCAAGGCATCGCCCAACTGAATGCCGAAGGAGATATTCCTGTAATTTATGGTTTGATTACCACCAATACCATGCAACAAGCAGAAGACCGTGCCGGTGGAAAATTAGGTAATAAAGGAGATGAATGTGCAATAACTGCCATCAAAATGCTCGATTTTAAGCAAAAAGTGCAGGGAAAGCAGATTTTTTGAAAAAAAGTTCTTGTAGAATTTGCATATTCAAAAAAAAGACGTACCTTTGCATCGCAATTGAGAAACAAACCTACTCAATAAGAGAATTGAGATAGAATCTTAAGAGCGAATGGGCAAATACCAGAGTGGCCAAATGGGGCAGACTGTAAATCTGCTGTCTTTCGACTTCGGTGGTTCGAATCCATCTTTGCCCACAAAAATTGCGGAAGTAGCTCAGTTGATAGAGCATTAGCCTTCCAAGCTGAGGGTCGCGGGTTTGAGCCCCGTCTTCCGCTCTACAGAAGAGATGATTAAATCATCTCTTCTTTTATTTTATATCCTACCCTTCCTTCACTTACCCGATAATTATAAGAGCAGGATGTCCAAGAATTCTTGTTCGGCTCCAAGAAACCAGGTTCATCCGATATTTCATAGAGGAACACTTTTGCTTTGTCCCGTTTTTGTGACAGACCCTCTGCAAGTAATAGGTGAATCTGATAAAACTTCAAGCATAACTCCGGGAAACTCTGAGCAAAACTCGTCAAACCTATAAGGATAGTTTGAAAAAACCTTCCGGCATAAAGTGAAAAAGGGTGGAACGCTTTTTGGGAAGAAGAAAATGCAAATCCGGTTTACACGTACGTACGCATGAGGCGATGCATACATATGTATAGCTTCATGCATACGTACAGGCCGGGCTTGTCCAAAGGACAGGCCTAGCTTGTTTGACGAACATGCTTAGCTTGTTCTGTGGACAACGTCATAAGTTATCTATGAGCTATAAGATTTAAATGTATGAACTGTAAGATTAACTACTCAAGTTGCCAGCATCCGAATTGTCTTTACATGAAAAATAAAATTGTTCAATCACTATAATCAATTAGTATCCAGTAATTTGTGGTGATAAAAGGACGTAAAAGACGCTCAAGTGGTTTGACCCCGGACAAGCCCAACATGCTCCAAGAACATGCCATGCCCGTCTGGTTCCGGAAGCGAAAAGTGTATGGCATATTCACCGTCAACTACCACTTGGGCATGTCTTACCATCTTTCTACACAGTAAACCATTGAACAACAATAAGATATGGTGATGAAAGGATTTTATTCCGTTCGTAAAAACAAATGTATACATACAAATTCGTTTTCTTCTGTTGGGCAATCAATCATCACATTGCTTTATTTTACTTTCCCAATCAGTTCGATAGCCCTTGTCCGGTTTCAAGAAGCTACATTTCCTCCTACCGGAGTGTTCAGAATCTTGATACAAATTCTGCCGGATCCTGCGCCAAGTTCTATGAATTCTTGTGCCAAACATAAGTTCCTTTCATTAAAAGATAAGGATGTTTTTCCAAAACAATAAGGTCTTTTAAAAAAAGATAAGGCCCTTTTTGAAAAACGAACTTATCTTTTTACCTGTCTGCTAAACCAAAAGCTTCTTACCATAGAGTGTTCTCCAAAAATCTTCACTAAAACCGAAACAAAATGTGTTTTCTAATGTAACAAAAGACTCTAACAGATCATTTAAAAGAGCTGAATCTAAAGTACAACCCACCTTACAGCAACCGTTAAACTTTTCTGTTTCCCAATTGTTATATCAAATATCAACAAATTAAAAAAGAAAGGATATGAGTTATGAAAACAGTAATTGACAAAGCTAATACAAGAGGGTATTTTAATCACGGATGGCTAAAAACCTACCATACATTCAGCTTTGCAGACTATTATAATCCAAGACGAATTCACTTCGGTGCTTTACGCGTACTAAATGATGATACAGTAGCTCCCGGAGAAGGTTTCGGTATGCACCCCCATAAAAATATGGAAGTGGTGTCTATCCCTTTACAAGGATATTTAAGACATGGAGACAGCGTACAGAATGAAAGTACCATTGCCCCAGGTGAAATTCAGGTAATGAGTACAGGCACAGGCATCTATCATAGCGAATACAATGCCAGTAAGACTGAAGACGCAAAATTCCTGCAAATCTGGATTATTCCCAATGTGGAGGGAACTAAACCCGAATACCATAATTATGACATTCGTCCGTTATTGAAACGTAACGAACTAGCCACCTTCATCTCACCATCTGGCAATACACCGGCGCATCTGCTACAGGACGCATGGTTCTCTATGGGCACATTGGATGCCGGACAAAGTGTGACATACCGTATGCACAAACCACGCACAGGTGTTTATATCTTCATTATAGAAGGAGAAATAAATGTAGCAGGCGAGAATCTTTCACGTCGTGACGGTATCGGTATCTGGGACATTGAAAGTGTCACAATTGAAGCTAAATCCGAAGCGCAAATACTGGCCATCGAAGTAGCCATGTAAGCTATATATTTGTGTCGCAATCATCCAAACGGAAGATTTGTGCCACAAATTCATCTTTGCTCCCTTGTTCTATACCCATCTTTCTACAAATTCTATATACCACACGGTTTACAGAACGGGACTGCACTCCCAACAAACTGGCTATCTCATCAAATGAAAGTCCCACTACAAACAGGTAACAAATATCCTTCTCTCCGTTGGTCAGAGATGGATAAAGCTTTTCCAATCGCTCGGCCCAGCGATTACGGGATATGTTCAACCAATACTCTAATTTAGTACGGTCTTCAGCAGGGGTATAATGAGGAGTTCCCTTCGTCACGATTTGCAAGTATACTTGTGCTGCCTCCACCGACTCAACCGGAAGCGAGATGTGTTTCGAACGGAAAGTGAGTTCCAACTGACGAATACGTATTTCCTTACTTTTCTTTTCCTTTTCAAGGATTTGCATCTGTTCTTGCAGATTCTTCGCCTCACCTTGATTCTCTTCTATCCTCTCTTGTAAATCATCAATCTGCTGCTGCAACATGGAAGCATCCCTTTTATAATGACTTAAAATCTCCAGTTTCTGGCGGCGAAAAAATTTCCAACTGCCCCATAGCAGTAAAGTCAATGAAAAAACAGCAGCCACTGTTATCAACAGAGTAATGCTCCATCGGCTTCGATATTCATCATTCTGACGTAATAAAGCCGTGTAATCATATCTTTTCTCGATTTTAAACAATTCAGTACGGCTTCCGGAAGTAAATAGTAATTCCAGTTCATTGATATAGCATTGCATATATTCATTAGCCTTACTTAACTTACCAGCCGCCAGCAAATCCTGGTATATAGCTTTGTACACAGAGGATCTCAAAAGTGGTCGCGAAGATTTCAATGCCCTATTACGAAGGCTGTCTACTAGTTCAGTTTTTCCTAAATGTTTATAGATAACAGCTAATTCAGCATCATACCAGTAACGGGACTCAACAGTAGTGGTATAGTCCATCGCTTTTAACAGGAACGAAGCCGCCGAATCCCATTCCTGCTTGCCTTTCTCCTTCAAGGCCCATTGATAATAGATTTTCTCTTGCGAGGTAAAGTCCATCCTATTAACCAAACCTAAAAACTTATCATAAACCAACTTGACCTCTTCATTGTACCGGGGAGTTCCCTGAGCCAGATAAAGAGGGGCAAATATATATTCTCCCCCCATTGCATTCCAAGCCGGAACTGATAGATTAAGATCCAACGCCTTTCTATAATACGACAGTGAGTGCTCATAATGAGCATACCTTCCATTGATATTCCCTAAAGCTGTATATATCAAAAAATGGATCCGCAAATCCTTAACAGTCTTTACCGCCTCCTCTGCCTGTTTATAGGCATACAAAGCTTCATTATCCTGCCCCAAGTCCTCTAAAATATATCCTTTATAAAGCAAAGCGGAAGCTTTATCATCTGCATTACCTTGTGAAGAATAATACTGTACAGCAATGTTTATCAATGAATCGGAAGATATCTTATGCCCACATCTATACATAGCTTGTGTCATCAGTAATGCATAGCACGCTTGTTCTTCTACGGAAAGTTTATCGGGAAAAGGAATGGCATTCAGTATCCGGTAGGAGGAATCCGGGGCACTCCACAAATAATATTTCCCCCATGCCAGTCTAGAAGTGCCCTTATCCTGACTGCAAGAGGAGATGATACCCAATATCACCACCATCCATACATCCCAGCCTATAAACAAGTACTTTCTCATCATATCGCAAATGTATCACTTTTTAGCCTTCTCGCAATTTATAGACTATAAAAATAGGATTACTATCCACATTTATCTTTTTTAATTCATCCGGAACAGTAAGGGTGGATCCTTTTTCATAAAGACTCAGCTCATAAGGAATGACAACCTGCACCAAACCATCTTTCTCCATACGGCCCCAAACGGGAAAGCTACGATAACTCCGTGTCCCCAACATACCAAAAAGAAGATTGGCATCAGAAAGTTTAAAAATATCTTCAGGCTGCTCACATTGCTCCGCCAGAATCTTCCCTGTTTCTTTATCAACGGAAACCACATAATGTCCTCCATCATACCTGCAACGGAAATAATAACTTCGTGGCGTCTCAAAAAGATCAGACACAAAAATATCCTTATTTCCTCCAAATTTTTGATGTAAGCTACTGAAATCAGTCGCATCCAGGCAGCGGATGATTTCTTGGTCTGAATTCTGTAAATTCAAAACACAAGCTGGCATAATTTTATGATCGGAAATTCTGAAAACAGTATCATTACATCCTGTTTTAAACAGTAATGACTGCTGCTTACCTGAATAGGTAGCTGCAATGCCTATAGTAAAACCTGCTTTCTCCGGAGGAACCAGTGGCGAAGTAAAATCATTCTTTACAGCAATAGTGTCCCCTTGCTCTGTGAATATGCCTAAGCCATAACTCCCGCTCCGAAAAGGAATATACGGAAATGCCACCGAAGCAAAACAGTCTTGTTCCACCTTACGCTGATATACTATCTGATAATCATGGTTCAAATTTTGAATAAACTCCCCCTCTAAGGTGTAGACCCCTATCTGATTAGCACTGAACAGGTAAAGACGATTATTTTCCTCATCGGCCTGTATACCTGCTAAAAAATTACTGAACTCCCCCGGTCCTTGTCCGAAAGGAATCAATGTCTTTATAAAATGACCTTTCCGGTCAAACTGAACAATCCGTTGTTCTTTTACGGGAGAAACATAGATGTATTTGCTTGTCAAAGCATATTCGGATACTCCATCCAACAAAGAAGCGGGATCATCGGTTGTTTCCAAAGGTATATATTCCACACTCTCTACCTCATCTTGCAGATTGAGCATAGAAGGATGATCTATCCCCTGTCGCAAGTCCACCGAAATTAATTCTCCGGAACCGGAATGTCCGGAGTCACAAGCTGCCATCAAAGGCAACAAGCAAAATAAATGCCATTGTTTCATAGATTCAATCAGTTTTTCAGGAAAAAAATATTTATTTCCCGAAACAAAGATATACAGGAATCCATGATTTATGAGAATAAAACAGAATAAGTTTTGCGACGACACAAATCC
>NZ_JBCOCI010000012.1:51526-56671 GCF_040929485.1 Phocaeicola sp. RTP21198st1_B8_RTP21198_201120
AAGATGTCAGTATGAATCTGAGCACCTCTCAATTTATCCTTCAACGAATCGGAAGTGAGAAAATAATCAATACGCCAACCCGCATTCTTCTCACGGGCTTTGAAACGATAGGACCACCATGAGTAAATTCCCTCTTGCTCCGGATAGAAATAGCGGAATGTATCCGTAAAACCTGATTCAAGCAAAGTAGTGAACTTTGCACGCTCTTCATCAGTGAAACCTGCATTTTTCCGATTCGTTTTAGGATTCTTCAAATCTATCTCCTTATGTGCTACATTCAAATCACCACACACAATTACCGGTTTTTTCTCTTCCAATTTCTTCAAATAAGCACGGAAATCATCATCCCATTTCATTCTATAATCCAAGCGTCGCAATTCTTCCTGCGAATTAGGAGTATAAACAGTTATCAGATAATACGATTCCAGTTCAAGCGTAATTACACGGCCTTCGTGATCGTGCTCTTCAATGCCTAAACCGTATGTAACGGACAATGGCTTTACTTTAGAAAAAATAGCAGTACCCGAATATCCTTTCTTTTCAGCATAATTCCAATAGGACTGATACCCTTCAAATTGTACATCCAGTTGTCCTTCTTGCATCTTTGTTTCCTGTAAACAGAAAAAATCAGCTTCCAAACGATTGAAAGCATCAGCAAAACCTTTATCGTAACAAGCTCGCAAGCTATTTACATTCCATGATATGAATTTCAACATGATTCTTTTATTATTTTTAAACTAACATATTCCAGAACAAAAGTAAGCACAAAAGCATACTTATCAAAGCAAAATATCTTAAAACAAAAAAGCGCTCTGTTTCACTGATAAAACAGAACGCCTATCCTTATTAAGGAAAATGCTCTCTTTAATTACTGTGCCGAATCACCCGGAGCAGGAGTCTCTGCAGCATCATTTGTCTGCGGAGCAGCAAAACCTGAAGGTGCATTCAACGGATTGGTAGCTCCCTCTTTCACCGCTTCTTCCATGATGATAGAAGAATCTGTATGAGCAGTAGGAACAAAATAAGCGGTAAGCACGCTACATGCTACCATAAAAGCAGCTAATCCCCATGTTAATTTCTCAATAAAATCCGTAGTCTTACGAACTCCCATAATTTGATTTGAAGAAGCAAAACTAGAAGCCAAACCACCTCCTTTTGAATTCTGAATCAGTACGACGAAACACATCAAAAGAGCTGCAAGCACAATTAATCCAATAAGTAATAAATACATTTTCTTTATTTTGATTTAGTGTTAATAATCAATTTCTCCAAAAATCTTATTTGGTCTGCAAAGTAAGCGTTTTTTTTTGGATATTTCAAATTTAATTTTTTAATAATTTCCAGAGCCTTAGAATATCTTTGCTGTTTAACGTATATTTTGGCCAATGTTTCGGTAAAATAGCTTTCATCTTCTATATCTTCCTCCGCTTCCGGTTCATCCTCTTCGGGCATTTCCTTTTTCACCGGCACTTCCTCTTTTATCCCTAATTGAGGTAATAAAGGTTCCTCTGCAGACTTTTCAATGAAATCATCTATCAGACTCTGGCCTTTCATCCGAGGAATACCATCATCGGACGGATGCTCTTCTTCATGTAATAAGAAAGAAGTATAATCGGCTGTTACATCCATAGGTAACTCCACGGCAGCAGAGTCCTCGGGTAAAGAAGACAGAAAAGCATCTATCAATGAAAGAGTACGGTCCAATCCGCCTTCCTCCTTAGGCTTCTCTTGCTTGTCAAGAGGAGAAATGATAAAACGCTCCCCTTCTATCAGATAAAAAAGAACTTTGCGATCGGCCACATACAATGCAGCCTTACGCAATTCTTCACCGAATGTTATATCATGCAGTAAAAACAGATTCTTCAGATAAAGCAACCTCACCGTCTGAAAATACGGATAACGCGCAAGCAACGTACGCAGCTCGTATAGTGTATCCCGATTTAATAATTCAGGATGGGTTATCCATTCATATAATTGCTGTTGTGTCATGACGGAAAAGGGCTCACTACCAGTTTGCCACGGTAGCATTGAATATTTGCTCTACAATTTCTTTAATCATCTGGGTTACTAATTCATCCTGTACAGCACTCAACTGCTGATTAGCGTTGTATTCTCGGCTAGCCGAGAATTGTTGACCATTCATATTCTCTGTCGGATTGGAATTGTTGACAAAGTTCACCCTAACCGTCATACGCAATTCCACCATGCTGGAATAACCGTCAGAACCAATTCCTTTATTCAAAGCATCATAATTGGTTATTTCCCCTGACAATTGCAGGTCACCTCCACGCTTGGCTTGCTTCAACCGGGTCTGCTGCATATAAATATCCTGCAATGCCGTATTGAACATGCTCTCCATCGGTCCCCACACAAAACCTGCCGAACGGTTCGGGAAGTTTTCGAACGAAATAGTCTTTACCTTAGTATAGTCTATAGACGATCCGTTAAACTTATAAGAGATGGAACAAGCAGTTACTATTCCCGCCAGTACCATCAACACACCAACTACTTTCAATTGTTTAATCCAAACCATATTCTTTTATTTTTCTATAAAGTGTGCGCTCTGAAATATTCAAATCTTTTGCCGCATTCTTTCGTTTTCCATGATGACGGTCGAGCGCCTTACGTATCATTTCTTTTTCCACTTCATCCAATGACAGTGTCGCTTCTTCCACAAATTCCTCCGTGTCCTGAATATCATCTACTACAGGATGCACGGATTTAGCGGCAGAGATAATGGTAGGTGTAGCAGGCACTACTGTAGCGACCAAATTCCGTTGAGGTTCTTGATAATAAGAAACTGCTGTAGTAGCCGGTGGCGGAACAGGTTGCGCTCCACGTTCCGACATCAAGGTGTTTACCAATTTCTTCAACTCAGTTACATCACGCCGCATATCAAACAGCACCTGATACAGAATCTCGCGCTCACTTTCAAAAGCCTTCCCCGCACTTGCTTTCACACCAAATAAAGCGGGTAAACCGGAGTTTACACGTTGTTCCGGTAAATAATTTCTCAAAATTTCCGCCGTAATGTCGCGATTGGTTTCAATAATAGATATCTGTTCTGTAATATTCTTCAACTGGCGTACATTACCGGGCCATGGGTAAGCCAACAACAAGGCTTTTGCATCTTCTGTCAGCTGAATGGCCGGCATACGGTACTTCTCAGCAAAATCCGATGCAAATTTGCGGAAAAGTAATGTTATATCATCTCCACGTTCGCGCAGAGGTGGTATCTTGATAGGCACAGTGTTCAGACGATAATATAAATCCTCGCGGAAACGGCCTTCGGCAATGGCTTCCGTCAGATTTACATTGGTAGCGGCAACAATACGTACATCCGTCTTTTGTACTTTGGATGAACCTACTTTAATGAATTCACCACTCTCGAGCACACGTAGCAGACGCGCCTGCGTAGCAAGAGGTAACTCTCCCACCTCATCCAGAAAAATAGTTCCACCATTGGCTTCGGCAAAATAACCGTTACGGTCACTGATAGCTCCTGTAAAAGCACCTTTCTCATGTCCGAAAAGTTCTGAATCTATTGTACCTTCAGGTATAGCTCCACAATTCACGGCTATATACTGTCCATGTTTCCGACGGCTGAACTGATGGATGATCTGCGGAAAATTTTCCTTTCCCACACCACTTTCACCGGTGATCAATACTGATAAATCTGTGGGCGCCACCTGAATAGCCACGTCTATGGCACGGTTCAATCCTTCAGCATTACCAATAATACCAAATCTGAGTTTAACATTTTGTATTTCTGACCTGACCATATTCATTTTATTATATGACAAAATTACAAATTCCCGAGCAGACAGCAAGTAATTATGGCAGAAAAATAAAAAATAAGGCGCGGATTTCACGGATTGATACGGTCTTTTATAAAGAGAAACCGTAAAATCCGCGCAATCCGCGCCTGAATAAAAACAGTCTGTTATAAATTAATCAATTTCCTGATCAGCTTCATAACCACCCATTTCGCGAATAGCATTCTTCAAGATAGCATACTGCTGGAAGAGATGGTTGACAGGTATTTCATTTTCTGTATAATCATGCATCGGGCTCTTCAAGAAGAAACTCAAGAAACGCTGTATACCAAAACGTCCTGCACGTGCAGCCAAGTCACTCAATAATACTAAATCCAAACATAAAGGAGCAGCCAAAATTGAATCACGGCAAAGGAAATTAATCTTAATCTGCATGGGGTAGCCCATCCATCCGAAGATATCGATATTATCCCAACCTTCCTTACTGTCATTACGAGGGGGATAGTAATTGATACGTACTTTGTGATAATAATCTGTATATAAATCAGGCTGGTCTTCGGGTACAAGAATCGACTCCAAAGTAGACAGCTTGCTGACTTCTTTAGTACGGAAGTTAGCCGGTTCGTCCAACACCAAACCATCACGATTACCTAAGATATTTGTAGAAAACCAGCCGGACAAGCCTAAGCAACGGGTTCCGATAATCGGAGCGAAGCCTGACTTAACCAATGTCTGGCCTGTTTTGAAGTCCTTACCAGCAATAGGCATCTTCGTTTTTTCAGCCAATTCCCACATAGCCGGGATATCAACTGTAGTATTAGGAGCTCCCATGATGAAAGGGCAACCTTCTGACAGCGCTGCATAAGCATAGCACATAGACGGAGCAATGTGTTCCTTATCATCCTCTTTCATCGCTTGCTCCAATGCTGCCAAGGTTCCGTGTACTTTTTCTTCAACAGGTACATAGATTTCTGTAGAAGCAGCCCAAAGAACTACGATACGGTCGCAATTATTTTCAGCTTTGAAATTGCGGATATCTTCACGCAGCTGTTCTACCATATCCCAACGATTCTTGCAATCTTTCACATTATCGCCATCCAAACGACTAGCATAGTTGTGATCGAAAGCAGCTTTCATCGGAACTATCTTTTCCAGTTCTTCCTTTACAGGAAGAATGTCTTTTTCTTGTAAAACTTCAGCATTTACAGCTGATTCATAAGCATTAGCAGGATAAACATCCCATGCACCAAAAACAATGTCGTCCAAAGTTGCCAATGGAACGATTTCTCCATAATGCAAATACTTTTTATTTTCTCCACGGCCAACACGCATTTTATCATATTGAGTCATAGATCCGACAGGTTTTGCC
>NZ_JBCOCI010000012.1:56681-83731 GCF_040929485.1 Phocaeicola sp. RTP21198st1_B8_RTP21198_201120
GGTTTTGCCAGTCCCTTACGAGCCATCAGCACACCTGTCATAAAAGTTGAAGTAACAGCGCCCAATCCAACACAAAGAACGCCCAATTTACCGGTTGCCGGTTTCACATTCATTTTTTCCATTCTAATTTCTTTGTTAAAATTGCATCTCATAGCAGAGATTAAGATAATTTGTGCCAAAGTTACACCTTCTTTTGAAAACTTCCATGCTTTTTCTAGTTTTTTTTGTAGCTTTGCAACCGTTTAATATAAATAGGTATGGATGATATTTGTTGCATAGGCCACATTACATTAGATAAGATAGTAACACCCAGGAAAACGACTTATATGCCCGGCGGAACATCCTATTATTTTTCACACGGAATCAGTCATTTAAAGGATACAAAGCATTATCAGCTGGTCACAGCACTAGCGCCCAGTGAATTTAAAGCTGTAGAAGATATCCGTGCAAAAGGTATCAGAGTCACTGTTATTCCCAGTCAGCGAACAGTCTATTTCGAGAATACATACGGGGAAAATCAAGATAACCGCAGTCAGCGGGTATTAGCTAAAGCCGATCCTTTCACAGTGGAACAGCTACAGAATATAAATGCCCATATTTTTCATTTGGGAAGCCTTCTGGCAGATGATTTTTCACTGGATGTTGTAAAATATCTTTCAGAAAAAGGTATTTTGGCGGTAGATGCCCAAGGATATTTGCGCGAAGTCCGGGGTGAAAGAGTTTATCCCATAGATTGGACAGACAAGTTGGAAGCCTTAAAATATATTGATATTCTAAAGGTAAACGAACACGAAATGGAAGTGCTTACCGGTCACAAAGACATAAAACAAGCCGCTTTGCAACTTGCTGAATGGGGAGTAAAAGAGGTATTGATAACCTTGGGAAGTCTGGGTTCTGTAATTTATGCAGAAGGTAGATTTCATAAGATACCCGCCTATCCTCCTAAAGATATAGTTGATGCTACAGGATGCGGAGATACGTATGCCACAGGATATTTATATATGCGCAACAAAGGAGTATCCTATGAAAAAGCCGGTTGTTTTGCAGCAGCCATGTCGACACTGAAATTAGAAGCATCCGGTCCCTTCAGCAAAACAGAAGAAGATGTATGGGATATTATCCGGACTAGTCCTTTGAAAGCCGAGGAAATTTAAAAATAGATAGAAATCCCGATAAAGCCAGACAGCCATATCGGGATTTTTAATTTCAGTTTCCTTCTACATCGGCATACCACGAATAGAATAATACAACACAAAAAGAAACAAATGGTATAATGAATGATAAGGACATATTACTATTGTCTGCCACATATCCCATCAACACAGGGCCAATAGCTCCTCCTACAGGAGACATCATTAAAAAAGAAGAGGCTCGTTTGGTTTTATTTCCCAACCCTTTCAAAGATATGGCAAAAATAGTGGGAAACATGATGGCTTCGAACACATATACCAAAAACAAAGCAACTAATGAAATTTTTCCTAAATTGCAAACGATAAGAAAAGTAGCCGCTACCGTTCCCAAAGCACAGTATAGCAAAACTCTTTCTGCACGAATTCGCTGCATAATCCAACTACCGGCAAAACGTCCGCACATAAATAACCCGAGCCCACCGAATGAAAGCACTACTGCCGCATCACGGGCATTCATCCATCCATCGTCCACCACATAATTGATAAAGAAACTATTGATAGAAATCTCTGCTATTTCATAACTGAATAGTGCCAGTAGACCAAATAAAAATAATTTATGCGACCATAAGCCTTTTTTAACTGTCTTTCCATTCACCACATTGTCTGTATGAACAATCTCCGGAAGTTTGATACGGGAAAAGACCAGTGCCACTATCAGCACAACTACCCCCATCAGCATATAAGGATATGAAATATTCGCCTCTCCCTTCTCCGAGAACAACAATAGTCCTCCCACCAAAGGGCCGCAAATACATCCTAATCCATTAAAGGACTGGGCCAGGTTCAACCGACTGGCAGCTGTTTCCCTATCCCCTAATTCTGTCATATAAGGATTTGCAGCCGTTTCCAAAAAAACCAAGCCGCAAGCGATGACAAACAAAGAGAACAGAAAAAATTCAAATGACATCCAGTATTCGCCGGGAATAAACATCAACGACCCGATGCCGTAAAGCAATAATCCGAAAACAACTCCCCTACGATATCCATATCTGGTGATGAATAACCCTGCCGGAACAGCCATTACGAAATAACCTAAATAAAACATTACCTGCACCATTGCCGAATGAGTACGGGTAATATCCATCACCTCTTGAAAATGTTTATTCAGCACATCAAGAATAGCATGTGCAAATCCCCATAAAAAGAATAAAGAGGTTACTAAAACAAAAGGAACTAGATAGTCCCTTTTTACCAATGCATGTCTTTGTGTCTCCATACTTTTTATAATAGAACAGGCAGTTGGGCCAAATTCGTTATAATCACATCAGGAACAGATTCGTCAATGACTTCTCCTCCCCAACCTTCTCCTTTCAACCAAGCTACACGACATCCCACCGCTTTGGCAGGAACAACATCTTTTGAGAAAGAATCTCCAACCACCAGCACATTCTTTGCCACAAATCCCATAGCATCCACTCCGAGTCTGTAGATAGCGGGATCTGGTTTACGAACACCCACCACAGAGGATTCAATAATTTCATCAAAGAAATCCAGAAGTCCAAAATCCTTTAAAATGGTCTGAATATTACCATAAAAATTAGAAACCAGCACTAACTTATATTTTTTGGACAACTCTTCCACTACCGGACGTGTAACCTGCAATATATCCAATACATACTCATAACAGCTGTCTGCTACTTTCGTGGCATAAGATTGCAGTTTCAACTCATCCATAGGCAACTTTCTCTGTTCTGCCAACCATTCCATCTGAAGTTTGGCCTTAATGGAAAGTACATCATGAAAATCATGCCAAGGCTGGACAAAAGGGTATTTAGCCAACGCTCTTTCTCCAAAGACGTATGCCTCACGAAAACTCTCCTTATCCACCGGAATCTGATGTTCCACATACTTGGCCCACAATACTTCCGCCCAGTGACGGCTATTCGTATCTATCGTACCGCCATAATCAAATATAACTCCCTGAATATCTTTCAATGCGTTCATTATCTCATGCTTTATTAGTAGGTGTACCGTTGCCGACTTTCATCAACAACACACCAATTACAATCCAAATCAATTCACGTACACGGGTTATCAATCCGGTATAAACTCCGAAAGCTCCCGGAATAGCCAGTCCTCCTACCGCTAAAGCAAAGCCCCCCTCACGAGCGCCCAATTGCATAGGCGAGAAAAAGAACAAATTAGCAAATAAAGAAGTAAATGCCATAATCAGAATACAAGCCGGAAAGCTAACATCTGTTGTCAGAATATTCAATATGAAATACACTTCCAGGCAACCTAGAATCCGAGCCATGAATTCCAGACTTAACGAGGCATAAAATGTAGACTTACGCTGTTTGTGCAGCTCTGCTATCTGACTGTCCACACGTTCCAAAGTCTCCCGTTTGTTTTCTGAAAAACGTTTGGCCCATCCTTTAATAAAAGGAATATATTGTAATAATTTTAAAGTACGGACAGCCATTCCATTCTTGTATCCTTTCATAAAAAAATAAATAGCCAAAAGAGAAACCACACCCACAACAGCCAGCATAGTCCCCATGGCAATATCTACCGGGCGTAAAGCCAAATACAAGAAAATAGAACAAAACCAAAAACAAAAATGCGAGAAAATATGCATCATCACATAAAGGATAACTGATGATGTTGCCTTACTGGCCCCGACATAAGGAGTCAGTTCCATGATACGGTAAGGTTCTCCTCCCATTAATCCTACCGGAGTAGCATAATTCAGTGCAAACCCGGAAACTGTAAGCTTATAAACTTTCCAAAACGGAATAGGCGTTCCTTTTTTTCCATCTCGGATAATAATGTACCAAGAAAGGGTATTGAACAAGTAAATGATAATCCATAACCCTACTACAGCCGGCAGCCAAATCCCTGCCCGGCGCAAGTTAGCCAACAATTCATCATACTCCATATCAAAAGTACAGAGCATTACCACGATAGCTACAATCCCAAATATCAGGAATATATTTCTATATTTACTTTTCACTTCGCCGCGTATTTATAATATAACTGTGCGCAAACCGCCTCGTGGCAATGGCGCATATATACAAATAAAGAAGTCATTACAATAATCTCGAATACAAAATACAACCAAGGTTCGCCAATCAGCAAACTGATATACAAAGCAATGGCACGTGTATTAAAAGTCAAGATATTGGTATATTTCATCAAAGGTTTGCTAGCTGCACGAAATTCGTTCCGCAACTCCTGTGGAATATTGTCCCCATACTTTTCCTTTACCAAAGCATAGAAACGCTGAAAATTAGGGGTCATTCTTTCCTGCTGACGTGTGTAATTACCATAAAAATACAAAAAAGCTTTCCACCAGAAATTTCCTTTCCAAGGTAAACTATAAAAGATCTCACGCTGTTGTTTGAAATTATCCAGCTCACTTCCATTTTTCCCTTTCAGAAAATATAAATGAATATTACGATAATAATCCGCCAATGTACATTGTTTACTATGACAAACAGTGCCCGAAAAAGCAGCCAATATCCAAATAAAAATCCCCCAATGCATCCCGTCACCAATATGAAACGGCATAGGCTGGTCCATCAGTCTGAGACAGATCGCCGCATAAATAGTAAAGAACCAAATATCACCGGCAAAGCCATCCAACATACGTCCCCACTGGGTTTTCTGCCCTGTAAGCCGTGCCAATTGGCCGTCCGCACTGTCATAATGGTTTGCCCACATCAATAGAAGTATACCAATCAGGGTATGTTTCATATCGGGGTAATAGAACATCACGCCTGCGCCTATACCTAGAATAATAGAAAAAATGGTCACGACATTGGGATGTACCTTCAATTTTTTAAACAATAGCGCCCATGCATATCCTATGGGACGATTGAAATAAATATCCAGGAACTCCTCTGTGTCCATGGATTTGAAAGAAGCCTCTATTCCTTTCTTCTCACTCTCTGTACTCATGTCTTTATTGTTTCATTTGCTTTTTAGCCCGGTTATAAATGCACTCTGCAATTTTACCTCCCGCTTCCTCACGACAACGGGCAAAGCTGGGCCAATCATTAAAATCTATAATCCGCAGTGTTCCGTCGGCTGAAACCACACAATCACCTCCGTAAATGGGTACGTTCAGCGCCTCAGCAGCTTTATCACTTTGTATTTTCAATTCCTCTACGCTAAAAGGAATCCCTTTGGCTATTCCGTTTATTTTTTCCAAACCGAACTTACTGTGCGAACAAGGAGACGGATAAAACCAATAAAAGAAATCAGTGCCGTGTACCCCATAGAATTTCACCAAGTCGCCTTGCAAGTGCTCATTGATGACCGCAACAGGAATGTCACGGTTGCGAAAATCAGCCAGAATATTCTCCACCTCTTCCTTACAAGTGGCATAAGCTACATCTTCTTTCACCATAGCATGAGAGTCTCCCCGCTTTACCCAACAAGGATAACAGTTTTCAGAATACTCGTCTGCTGTGGAAATAATAAAACTCTGCGGATGAGGAACTCCTCTTTTTATAAGTAGCTCCGTCATGGGTCTACGTACACAATTATCTATACCGTAAGCAGAGTTTATCACCAACGCACCTCCATCCTCCAAAGACTTCAAGCGGGCTATTGTTGCTTTATCACGGGCCATATCAAAAATGATATCTCCTTTGACACCCTGCTCCACGAAATCCTTCTCGGCATAAACCTCAACTTCACAGCCCAATTGTCCCAACTCTTCCACCACCTTATTAAATATGGCGGCATCATTGTCCACATGATTGGGTGAATATTCGTTTCCACGGCTTACCCCTATTATTGAAATCACATTCATTCCTTTATGTTATCTTTTAAATTACTCGTCCTTACCGGTCAGAAAGTTTTCCGCTTTCACTATATCACTGGCATGGTCTACATCCAGAATTTTTGTAAAAGGATAAGCCTTTAATTTCAAGCCGTCGGCCACTAACTGCCTCTGGAAGTTGCGCATACGGGACATACCTTTTTCCATACACCCGTGCAATGTCTTGACCGCTGTCGGAGTCAGGCAGTAAATTCCTCCCGATATATAGCGGCATCCGGAGATGGCCTCATCATGAAAGCCAGTTATGTTCAAAGCTTCATCTGTAGAAATGTAAAGCGGTTTTTCATCGTCTATGAAATCGGTCACCGCCATATATCCATCTTTGTCCGATTGTTTGAACGCTTCAATAAAAGTCGAGAATTCTTCTTCACGGAATATGGTATCTACAGTAGTCAAACAGAACTTATCGTCTTTCAAATAAGAGTTCAGTTCATAAAAACTATGCATTGAACTAGGCGTAGTTTTCACAACTACTTCCAATGGCACTGTCGCTTCCGCCTGTAGTTTTGCCAAATGCTCTTTTGTCAACGGACTTTCATTATTAATAATGATGACCACCTTATCAGCCCCGTTGCGCACAAAGATCTGTATCAGACGGTCAATCATGGCAACTCCGTTCAGTTGCACCAAAGGTTTGGGTAAAGCTACCCCTTCTTGTGAAAGTCGGGAGCCTTCACCCGCTGATATAATTGCAAATTTCATTTCTACTCTTTTTCTTGAAATTATATTTTAGACCGGTTCACCATCAATCTTCATCATCAATGGTATCTAACTTCAGTTTATCGCTATCATCCCGTTTCTCATAATACTGTTTACGCAATGGATGTGCATGGATATCTTTTTCGACAATCCGATTACGGAAAACATCCATAGCCACATAGATAGCCTGGCGAAAAGAATCTTCCAAGGCAACCCCTTGTCCGGCAATATCATACGCAGTACCATGTGCCGGAGAAGTGCGTACAATAGGAAGTCCTGCCGTGTAATTCACTCCTTCATCCATTGCCAAAGCTTTGAAAGGAGCCAATCCCTGATCATGATACATAGCTAGAATTCCATCAAAATGAGTATAGTTGCCAGATCCCATAAAGCCATCGGCCGGATAAGGTCCGAAACACTGAATGCCTTTGGCAACCATTTCCTTCATTGCCGGAATTATGATATCACTCTCTTCCGTACCAATCAATCCCTCATCACCCGCATGAGGATTTAATGAAAACACAGCTATACGCGGACTGTCGATGCCAAAATCCTCTTTTAAAGAACGATGGAAAACAGCCAATTTTTCCATAATAAGTTCCTTGGTAATATCTTGTGCTATCTCGCGTACAGGAACATGACCAGTCACCAAAGCTACCCGGAAATCATTCTTCAGCAAAATCATTAACGCTTTCTGTCCTTCCCCCACACGCTCTTCAATATATTCTGTATGACCGGGGAAATGAAAAGTTTCCGACTGAATGGTATGCTTATTGATAGGAGCAGTTACCAAAACATCAATCATTCCCTCCCGATAGTCCTGCAAAGCTCTCTCCAACGCATCCAAAGCTGCTTTACCAGCTTCCGGTGTCGGTTTGGAGAGCTCCACCTTCAATTCGTCTTCCGTACAATTCACGATGCTCAGTTTATCCGGCTGAGCATCATCTGCAGAATTGACAATACTGAAATTTGTTTGAATATCCATTGCTTTACGATGATAAGCAGCCACTTTAGGTGATCCATAAATAATGGGTGTACAAAGTTCCAGCATGGTAGGATCCGAAAAAGTTTTGAGAATTACTTCATATCCTACTCCGTTGATATCCCCATGAGTAATACCAACTCGTATCTTGTAGTTATCTTCCATCTATATTATATATTATAATGTCTCTTCTTACTTTACCCGGCTTGTTGTATCTATTTTTTCTTCCGGAATATTACCACTAATTACAATTTCGTCAATCAAGCTTTCATTGGGCAATCTCAATGTATAAAGTGAAGCTTCCATCTGACGCATCAGATTACGTTTCAATTTATCCGGTGAATAAATAAAGGCCTCAACCACAATGACACGACCGTTAGCACGATCCACCCGTGCATGAGACACAAACGGACCTCCCATCATGTCACCTTCCATTTCCCATAATCCGCGAGCTTCTTGCGCATACTCTCCTTTTACAACAATATCTTCCACATCCACAAACATAGAGTCTGTTGCCATATACATTCCTTCGCGTTCACCCGGAATATTTGCTTTCATTACAGAATCACGTTTATGAATGAAATAATCTTTAGTAAAGGTATCCTTGTCTGTATAAGGATAAGAGTACATTACAAAATTCATATCCGCTGTAGCACGATTAGTAGAAGCCCACAAAAAATCTTTGCCTTCTTTATAGTTAGCCAGTTCTATCGGCACCCAGATATCACAATCAAAAATACTTCCTACCTTAGTGGAAATCACATCGCTATGTTTTTGTTTCAACAAAGTTATCTGACGATTCATCTCAGCTTTCACAAAGAAATCTATAATCACTTTACTGTTCTTTGCTACAAATTCCTCAAATTCGTCTTCATTAGGAGCCTGAATTGTCATAATCATCTGCGGAGACGCATAAACATCACGGGAAAACTTAAGTTTGGGCTGAGTATAAATATCTTGAATATCCACAATGATGATATTACGGAATATTTTCAGCACACGGTCAAAATGCTGAGGGTCCACATTTGATATACGAAACGAACGCTCCGCCTGGGGTAGTCCGGGCACATTGGTATCCAATACATCAAACAATGCACGTCCTGCAGGACGGTCCCATACAGGTTTATTTACTACGACCAATACTTCGTAAGGTCTACCGCTGGACGTGGGGGTAAACAAGTTCTTTTGTCCCTTCTTACAAGAAGCCAGTACCAGAACCACCAGCACCAAACTTAAATAAAATGCTATTCGTTTCATAATTATATGATATTATTGTTTAGTTTACTGTAATGTAACACCTTTCTCTTTCTGTTGTTTAGCTGTAGACAACATTCCGCAAGCGGCAAAAATATCCTCTCCTCTTGATGCACGAATGGTGGCAAATACGCCATGTTGCGTCAAATAATCACGGAAAGTTGTCATTGCTTCCATATCCACCCCTTCTAAATCAACATCAGGAATAGCATGAAACCGGATTAAGTTGACACGACACTCAATACCCCGCAAGAGTTTCACTATCTCTTTAGCATAGATCAGTGAATCGTTCACTCCTTTGAATACGATATATTCAAAAGACAGACGACGCTGTTTGCTAAAATCATAATTATGCAATATATCAATAATTTCCGTAATGGAGAAAGCTTTCTCGGCGGGCATCAAATCCCTTCGTTGCGAAGGAATCGGAGTATGCATACTGATAGCCAGATGACAATCACTTTCATTCAGAAAGCGCTCCAGTCCTTTCTTTAAACCCACAGAAGAAACAGTGATGCGTTTCGGACTCCAGCCGTAACCATATTCTGAAGTCAGGATCTCAAGCACTTTCAACACCTCGTCCAAATTGTCGAAAGGCTCTCCCATACCCATGAAAACAAGATTAGTCAGCTTTTCCCTTTCGGGGATAGAATAGATCTGGTTTAATATTTGATTGGCTGTCAGATTAGCTGTAAAACCCTGTTTCCCGGTCATACAGAACTTGCAGTTCATTTTGCATCCTACTTGCGAAGAAACACAAAGAGTAGCCCGGTCCTCATCGGGTATATAAACCGCTTCAATGAAATTACGGGTTGGCGTACGGAAAAGATATTTCACCGTACCGTCTACCGAACGCATTTCTTCCACCGGGGCAGATGCCCCCACCTCATACCCTTCTTTCAACGCTTCGCGATGCTTTAATGACAAATTGGTCATCTCGTCTATCGTTTCCACCTTTTTATCATACAACCAAGACGCAATCTGCTTTGCGGCAAATTTAGGCATTCCCAGATTCCTCACAATCTGTTGAATCTCATCCAATGTCCTGCCAAGTAATGCTGTTTTCGGAGTTTCCATTTATATTTAAAAGACAATTAGCGTACAAAGGTAGAGAAAAAATAAGATATATTACCTATCTTTGCCGTGAGAAATACTTTTTAACAATGAGAAAAACAATTAATTGCTTTATTCCTTATATGGAAAGCACAGCGGCAGAACAGACAATCCATGCTCTAAAAGAAAGTAGCATAGTCAACAAAATCTATCTGCTGAACATTGAACCCAACAAGACATTATCCACACCCGATGGATGCGAAATATTACCTATTGATTCACTAACCAGTTCTAAGACAATGAAGATGATTGCTGAAAAGGCAGACACACCTTATATCTTGCTCTACACCAAAACTTCTGCTTTGGAACTGGCTTACAAGGCACTGGAACGCATGACTGACTTCCTGCAGGACAGAGAATGCGGCATGGTTTATGCCGACCATCATGAATGGAAAAACGGAGAAAAGAAGAAACATCCCGTCAACGACTACCAACCTGGCAGTGTGCGTGATGATTTCGACTTCGGTCCGCTACTGATATTCAACAGAACGGAATTCATCCTCGCCAGCCTCCAAATGACAGAGGAAAGAAAGTATGCCGCCCTTTATGAACTGCGCCTATTCCTTACCCTCCATTCTCATCTGGTACATATCAACGAATATCTTTATACGGAAACAGAAAGCGACAACCGCCTGTCCGGCGAAAAGCAGTTCGACTACGTAAATCCCCACAACAGGGAAGCACAGATAGAAATGGAAGAAGTGTTCACACTGTACTTGAAAGCCATCGATGCCCTCCTTGAACCTATGTATGTGGAAACGGATGTAAAGAAAGGAAATTTCGAGTACGAAGCCTCCGTCATCATCCCCGTGCGCAACCGCGCCCGTACCATTGACGATGCCATCCGGTCGGCACTCTCACAAGAAACACGCTTTCCATTCAACATCATCATCGTGGACAATCACTCGACAGACGGAACCACAGAAATCATTGGTCAATACAAGGAGAACAAAGCGGTAATCCACCTTCAGCCCCAACGTACCGACCTGGGCATAGGGGGATGCTGGGACCTCGCAATCAACCATCCCCGGTGCGGGCGCTTCGCCATACAGCTTGACAGCGATGACCTGTACAGCGACACCCATACCCTGCAAACCATCGTAGACACGTTCTACAAAGAGCAATGCGCCATGGTAATAGGAACTTACCGCATGACGGACTTCAGGCTGAACACCATCGCCCCGGGAGTGATAGACCATAGCGAGTGGACGAAAAAGAACGGACACAATAACGCATTGCGCATCAACGGCCTGGGAGCTCCGCGCGCATTCTTCACACCTATCCTGCGCGAAACAGGCGTGCCCAATGTCAGCTACGGAGAAGATTATGCCCTGGGACTCATTTTCTCGCGCCAATATAAGATAGGAAGAATCTATGATGTACTCTATCTGTGCCGCCGCTGGGAAGGGAACTCGGATGCTGCCCTGAGCATAGAGCAGACCAATGCCAACAATCACTACAAAGACAGCCTGCGCACCCGTGAACTGGGAATCCGCAAAAAATATACAGAAGAGCTGAAGAACCGGAATGAAATCAAGCGATTTATAGACAGCCAACTGGCGTGCTGGCCACTGGCACACCACAACCACGAGGCATTACAGACTGTACAGACCAAGGAACTGTCCATAAACGGCTACACGTTTGTGGTACAGTGCAATACACAGCGTGCGGTTTCGACTACCGCCAAAGTGGATAAGGACAGCATCCAAGCACGCCCCTGTTTCCTGTGCAAGGAAAACCAGCCTAAGGAGCAGAAAGCACTGGAAACCATCACTGCAAACAGAATATGCGTTAACCCTTATCCCATATTGCCGGATCACCTCACTATCGCCCATAAAGATCACATCCCCCAACTCATGGATGAGAATATTTTCAGTTACGATGACGTCCGTGCATTCGTACAGAAATATCCGGACTACGCCCTATTCTATAATGGAGCACATTGCGGAGCCTCTGCACCGGACCATCTCCATCTTCAAGGAGTCAGAAAAACTGATGTTCCCATCATCCCGAACGTACAACAGCTGATAACCCACGCACAGACAATCGATATACGCAGCATGTATTTTCCCTACCTAGAAGAAGAGGAAGATTATCCACTAGAATGTAGCCGAATTTACCTCAACACCAAGGACTATCCCTGTCCTTTGGTAATCCTCTCAAGCAACACGCATTATGACGACTCCCTGTTATACAGCGCCCTCGCCGCTTTCCCACCGGATGAAGACGGACAAGAAGCGAAGTTCAACCTGCTGTTATGGAAGGAAGGCCATCTATACTATACGGTGGTTTTTCCCCGCAGCAAGCACCGTCCCGACTGCTACTTTGCAAAAGGCAGCGAACAGATGCTCATCAGTCCGGGAGCTTTGGACATGGCTGGCGTAATCGTCACCACCCGTCAGGAAGATTTCGACAAAATAACAGAAGAAAAAGTGGCATCCATCATAAAAGAAGTGGGAATAACAGTAGAAGAAGCCGAGAAGATACCCGGACGTTATTTTGACGAGAAAGCAAAAAGATAGAGAGAACACGAAGAGATGAAGGAATTACAGCAAGCCCATAAACAAGACGAATAACAATGAAAGAACCCGAAATAAGCGTAGGAATAGTAAACGCACAAGAAATTCATTTTTCACTGAACGGCAATTTTTTCGCTAAAGGAGAAACGGTCTGTGGTGAACAACAAGTAGCCTTCAGCGAAGGAGGTATTCTGTGGAATGGTAATCTTTACCGCGAACTGACCTTCACTCCACAAGACGAACATGCCTCGTTTTCATTATATGACGTAACCATCGGAATTAATTTCCACTGGGAACGGCAAGAAACCCAAAGTTTTATGGGAACACTGAAACTAGTGGTGGACGAAGGCAAAATCACCGCTATCAATATTCTTCCCGCCGAAGACTATTTGATAAGCGTCATCTCTTCGGAGATGAACGCCACCTCCTCTTTAGAGTTTCTGAAAGCACATGCCGTGGTATCACGCAGCTGGCTGTTTGCTCAAATAGAGAAACGCAAAGCTTTAAGTGGCAAAAATGAAGGTTTCTTTTCCTTTATCAAGACCGATACCGAATATATCCGTTGGTACGACCGGGAAGACCACACCATATTCGACGTTTGTGCAGATGATCATTGCCAACGTTATCAGGGAATAACCAAGGCATCCAGTGCTGCCGTAACTGAAGCAGTACAGGCAACCCGAGGGCAATTACTAATGTATGAACGCGGCATCTGCGATGCTCGTTTCTCTAAATGTTGCGGAGGTGCAAGTGAGGAATTCGGCTATTGCTGGGAAGATAAGAATTATCCCTATTTGTCTACCATCCGTGATACGGAAGAAGAAGAAAACCGTCCGTTACCCGATCTGACTAAAGAAGAAGAGGCAGAACGTTGGATACGTACTTCTCCCGTTTCGTTCTGTGATACCCACGATAAAAAAGTAATTTCACAAATACTGAACAATTACGATCAGGAAACCACAGATTTCTATCGTTGGAAAGTGCGTTATTCCCAGTCAGAGCTAGCCGAACTGATCCGTCAAAATACAAAATCAGATTATGGAGACATCATCGACCTGATTCCCATCCAACGTGGCAAGTCCGGACGTATCTGCAAACTGAAAATTGTAGGTTCTTTGAAAACATTGACTATCGGAAAAGAATTGGAGATACGTCGTACCCTGTCTTCGTCCCACCTATTCAGTTCAGCCTTTGTAGTAGATAAGGGAGAATTGAAAAACGGCGTCCCCGAATGGTTTCTGCTAACGGGTGCCGGTTGGGGACATGGAGTAGGCCTGTGCCAAATCGGGGCTGCCGTAATGGGGGAACGGGGATATACCTACGACGAAATTCTATTGCATTATTATAAAGGTGCAGATATCCGCCGTTTCTATTAACCGATCCACCAAGCCATGCGCCGGATAGGATTTCCATCCGGAATCTTTAAAATGAAAAAGGAATAATGAAAAACAAACATACTTCACCGTGGGCATGGATACCCACGCTATACTTTGCACAAGGGCTGCCCTACGTGGCAGTGATGACTATTTCAGTCATTATGTATAAAAGATTAGGAATCAGCAATACCGAACTGGCTTTTTATACCGGCTGGCTTAATCTGCCCTGGGTTATCAAACCTTTGTGGAGTCCTTTCATAGACCTTATCAAAACGAAACGCTGGTGGATCGTCACTATGCAACTCTTAATGGGTGCGGGACTGGCAGGCATAGCCTTCACCATCCCCACCGAACACTTTTTCCAACTTACGTTGGCAATTTTCTGGTTGTTGGCATTCAGCTCTGCCACGCATGACATTGCTGCCGATGGTTTTTACATGCTGGCACTGGACTCGCACCAGCAAGCTTTATTTGTAGGAATCCGCAGTACTTTCTATCGCATTGCGACTATTGCAGGACAAGGGTTGCTTATCATGCTTGCAGGAAGACTGGAAATTGTAACAGACAATATACCTTACGCCTGGTCCATCACCTTTTTTGTATTGGCCGGGCTTTTCCTGGGAGTGTGGATCTATCATAAGTTTATTCTTCCCCATCCGGATTCAGACCATGCAGCCAAAGAAGTTTCCGCTTCTACCCTACTCAAAGAATTTTTTGGCACTTTTGCCAGTTTCTTTCAGAAAAAGCAGGCAAGTATTGCTATTCTCTTTATGTTACTCTACCGTTTACCGGAAGCACAACTGGCAAAAATGTGTATTCCTTTCTTTATAGATCCTATTGAAGAAGGTGGTTTGGGGCTCACCACTGAGGAGATAGGTTTCGTACAAGGAACAGTCGGCATCATCGGGCTTACCCTTGGAGGTATTTTAGGAGGAATAGCCGTAGCCCGTAACGGTTTAAAACAATGGTTGTGGCCGATGGTATGGGCTATTTCCTTACCTGATTTAGTCTATGTTTACCTCAGTTATGTCCAACCCGATTCCCTATACCTTATCAATATTTGCATTTTTATAGAGCAATTCGGTTACGGATTCGGTTTCACAGCTTATATGCTTTATCTTATTTATTTTGCGGACGGAGAACATAAAACGGCACATTATGCCATTTGTACCGCATTTATGGCATTAGGCATGATGATTCCCGGAATGGCCGCCGGTTGGCTTCAGGACCAGATGGGATACAACCATTTCTTTATCTGGATTATGATATGTTGCGCTGTAACCTTTGGGGTGACGGCACTATTAAAGATTGATCCGGAATTCGGCAAAAAAAAAGATTGATGCCGATGATGAAGAATACATCTACAAACTGAGACTTTGCCCTCTTTCTCCAACAGAGTTTTTCATTTCTGCTACCACTACTGAGCTTTTATCAGAAGTAACAATCTAGATATAAGCATCTTATAGAGGTGGTGGCAGCAGTATTTTTTAGATACCCAAAAGGCTGCCACCACCTCTTATAATACTTTTCTCATCAAGACTCGAATTATTCCCACAAAAAGGAACATATATTTAGAGGAATTCTTCCGCTCCTTTTGAAAAAAGATAAGGAACTTCCGAACAATACATGCTTATCTTCTGATACATTCAACCGCATGATGTTTCGGTTTCAACTTAATGGAACAGTCTGAAACAACTCGGCATGTAGAATGAATGCAGTGTAGTTTAACGCTTTAGGTTGACTACTCTTTCATCTTACTTGTACGGATGGTTGACAGAGATAATACTTAGTTATAATATCAGTTGACTCTTTCAAGAGTTATTTCTTTGCCGGGTTGACAATCTTCCTGCAATTACTATTATCAAAAAGAATATCCTAAAATGGTGGCAGTAACATTTTCCATCCCTTCAAATATTCTGCTGCCATCACCCCTCAAAGCCTTTATTTATGAGCATTCCAGACAAAAGGTGGCAGCAGTGGCAGTAGAAAAGAAACTCTATAGAGAAAAAAATAAATAGAAGTTCACATAGCCCCCGGAAGAAAAAATCTTTTTTAAAAGATAGAAAGACAGAAAATAATGCTATACTTGCAAACTCAAGCCAAATAAAACAGACTAGAAAGAATATGACAAGGAAGAGTTTTAACCTAAAAAATAAGATAAAGTCCTCTCAACAAAACAGTTATTATATTTGTTTCATATTCAAACAATAACATAAAAGATACATATATGAAAAAGATTATTTTATTAGTATTCGTCACCTTGTTTTGCTGCGTAGACTACTCACAAGCACAAACAACAGAAAAGAAAATGACACGTCAGGAAAAGAAAGAGGCGCAAAAAGCCATGGAACAAGCCTTGTTCGAAGAAGCCAGACAAGCTATAGAAAACAAAGCTTTCACACTGGAAGCTGACCGGGTTATATTTAAAAGAGGCAGAAATGCCTTTGTTTCTTCTAATACCAATTTTGTAATGGTAGACGACGATAGAGCATCCGTACAGGTAGCGTTTAACATTCCTGCCAGCGGCCCTAACGGATTAGGAGGTGTCACTGTAGACGGCAATGTTTCCGGTTACAAGATCAAAACCGACAAGAAAGGAACCATGTATCTGACAATGAGTGTAATGGGGGTGGGTATATCTGCTCAGGTAAGCATAACATTACCTCATGGAAGCAACAATGCCACCGTAGATATACGGCCCAACTTCAATTCCAACCGCCTGACTTTATCCGGTGAACTACTGCCGCTTGACAAGTCAAATGTATTTAAAGGAAGGTCTTTCTAATCACTTTATAGTTCATAGAACATAAGCCCCGGAAATTTTGTTAAAGCAGATTTCCAGGGCTGTTTATTTCCCATTCATTCCTCTTCACACTTTTAATTTCAGTTCTTCAAAAATACACTTCAGCAACCGGTTTTTCCGTTTCAGTAACAAATTACTACCTACTTATGCCAAAGCTTATTATGTTTGTACCGGATTTCAATAGGAAAACAACATAAAATAAAAAAGTAGGTATTATGAGAAAAGTTGTAATATTAACATTAGTAACCTTGTTTACCTGCGTAGAGTACTCACAGGCACAAACAATAGAAAAGGAAATGACACGTCAGGAAAAAAAAGCAGCTCAGGAAGCTTTGGACAAAATGTTATTTCAGGAAGCCAAAGAGGCAATAGACAACCAAACCTTTGTACTGGAAGCGGACAGAGTTTACTTTAAATACGGAACCTCCGCTTTCGTTTCATCCAACACCAACTTTGTAGGACTGGACGGTGACAAGGCTGTAGTGCAAGTAGCATTCAATGTACCTTTCAGCGGTCCGAACGGACTAGGAGGTATTACCGTAGACGGGAATGCTTCGAACTATAAAGTAAAAACCGACAAAAAAGGTAATATTCATGTCAGTATGAACGTGATGGGAATCGGAATCTCAGCCCAAGTAAGCATTGATATACCTTATGGAAGCAACAATGCGACTGTAGATATTCTTCCGAACTTTAATTCCAGCCACATGACTTTATCCGGTCAAATATTGCCATTAAAGAAAGCCAATGTGTTTAAAGGACGCTCACTATAAACTACTTAACTAAAATAATAGGAATATGAAGAAGCTACTATTTCCACTATTCATGCTTGCCATGATAGTTACTTCGTGCGAGAAAGATCCGGATATGAATAAACTGGATAGTGACTACAGCGTTTACACCGATTATGACAACAGTGTACATTTCAATGAGTTTTCCACCTATTATCTGCCAGATAGCATTCTGGTTCTGGACAACAGCCTGAAAGCCAATTATTGGAAAGATGAAAATGCCCAAAACATTATCAGTGCAGTAGCCCATGAAATGGAACAGAAAGGCTATGTAAGGACGGAAGATAAAGAAAAAGCCAATGTAGGCATTCAGTTGTCATACGCCCAACAAAGAATACAAATAACCACAGGAGGATGGTATGGCGGCTGGTGGGATGCCGGATTCTGGGGACCTTACTGGGGAGGAGGATGGTATTATCCTTATCCGGTAACTTACAGCTATGACACAGGAACCCTGATTATGGAAATGGTTGATTTAAGACAACCTGTCGATCAGTCTAACCAAAACAAACTGCCTGTCATCTGGCATGCTTATGCGTCAGGACTGCTATACGGAAACTCCCATTTCAATATGCAGTTGACATTAAATGCCGTCAATCAGGCATTTGCACAATCTCCTTATCTGTCAAACAAACAATAAAACCGGAAAATCATGAAAACGAAAATATTAAAACACAGAGCTCCCAAACGTATCCTCATCGGAGTGTTATTAGTTCTCTTTTGTTTCACAAGTAAAGCACAGATCTGGGAAAATGTACATTTCAACGTAGACTGGCAGATGAATATGCCGTTGAACAGCAACTTTGCCGATAAATTCAGCGGATGGGGAATGAACTTTGAAGGAAAATATGATCTGACTCCCTATTGGTCTATAGGAGCTTTCCTTAATTTTCATACCAATCACCGATACGTGGACCGCCAGACCATCCCCCTCACCCCAACGGCTTCATTGACAACAGACCAGCAACAATCGGCGTTCCAACTTCCCTTTGGAATATCTGTATCCTACAAGTTACTGGATAACAGGTATGTAAAACCTTACTTCGGAGTCAAATCGGGTGCCATGTATTCTCAAAACTCCATTTACAACAATTTGGTACAATGGTATGAACGCCCGTGGGGATTCTATGTATCACCCGAATTGGGAATAGATATTCATCCGGTACCTTATCAGCGTCTGGGGTTTCATGTAGCCGTATATTATAGCTACGCAACCAATCAAACCGATATCCTGACTTATTCTGAAGATGGAAGAAATAGCATGGGTGTGCGTGTAGGAGTTTGTTTTTAATCCATACTAAGCGTTTGCTCATAAAAGAGGAGATTTGGAAAGTATTCTATTTTTTTCTGAATTTCCTCTTTTTTTCATAGTTTTGTAAAATAACCCAAATCATTTTCAGCAGCGGAATGGCTATGCAAAATAAATACAATCAATTCTTCAACTTTTTCCTGTTTTCAGGTCTGGCATGTTTCTCATACCTTTCGCTGGTACTATATACCGACCTTACGCCTCAACATCAGAAAATATTAATCTCCTTTCTGGGATTTATTTCTGTGGTATTCATATTCAATCTGGTAGGCTTTAGTCTGATATTCATCAACCGATGGCTGAAAAAAAGCTATCTATTCTTTATCAAGAAGAGAAACAAACTGATCATCAATTGCATTTTGATTGCAGCTATTCTTTTCTTCATGAATTACGCTACTCTGACCATCTGTAAAGTATTGCTGGAACTGCCCTTCCCATTTGTACTAAGCAGTCCGGGCCTGCGCTTGATCATGATTATATGGTTGGTAGAAATTGTGATTGTGAGCCTGAGTATCATGAACGCTTTTTACAGGCAGCTGGTTATTCTGCATGAAAAAACAATGAAACTGGAAGAAAGTTCCATCAAAGCACAATACACGGCTTTACAAAATCAATTAAATCCACATTTCCTGTTCAATAGTTTGAATACTTTAATATCCGAAATAGAATACAATCCGGAAAACGCAGTAGTTTTTACACAAAAGCTATCGGATGTTTATCGTTATATCCTAAAAAGTCAGGAACAAGGACTTGTTACCTTACGTAATGAACTGGAATTTCTGGATTCATATATCTATCTGCATCAAGTGCGTCTGGGAAAATGTATTCAACTGGAAAACAAAATACCCCCCACGTTATTGAACAAGAAAATTCCTTCATTAACTCTACAGTTGCTTATCGAAAATGTGATAAAACATAACATCATCAATATGGAAAATCCAATGGTCATCCATTTGGATTATTCTGACAAAGATCAAACTCTTTCCGTAAGAAACAAGATCAAATTAAAAAAGAATGTTGCAAAATCAGGAATGGGACTGAAGAACTTATCTGCCCGCTATCTGCTGATTTGCAACTTGCATATCACAATTATTGACGATTCTGAATATTTCACCGTTAAAATACCTTTGCTGAATGAATAAGATAAAAGCCGCTATTATAGAAGATGAAATTCCTGCAGGACGCCTGTTACATAAAATGTTGTCAGGATTAAGGCCAGACTGGGAGATAGTTGTATTACCCGGCAGCGTAGAGGGATCTGTAAAATGGTTCCAAGAGCATCCACACCCGGATATAATCTTTCTAGATATCCAACTGACCGACGGCATTTCTTTCACTTTCATAGAACAGACCCAACCGGAAAGTATGATTATTTTTACCACCGCCTACGACGAATATGCCATACGTGCTTTTACTGTAAACAGCATAGACTATCTGCTGAAGCCAATAAACAGGGAAAGATTGGCCGAAGCCATCGAAAAGTTTGAAAGATTAACTGCCAGATATGGCAATGCCAACCTATCGAGCTCATCCAATGAATTACTGAACTTACTGAAAAATATAAGTAATCCGGAAAAAAAATACCGTACCCGCTTCCTGATATCAGGAGACGAAAAGCTGTATACCTTGCAAGTAGAAGATATAGCTTATTTCTATTCTGAAAACAAAATTACTTTTGCCGTCACAAAAGAAGGGAAAGAGCATATCATAGATTTATCGCTCGACAAACTGTCCGAACAACTAAACCCAGATATTTTTTTCCGCACCAACCGGCAAACATTGGTTAGTGTACATGCCATACAGAAAATAGAAAACTATTTTTTAGGAAAAATAATAGTACAGGTAAAACCGCCATTTAAAGATAAAATTACTGTAAGCAGAGAAAAGATAGCTGCAATGAAGCTTTGGCTCAATTATTAAAAAAGTCTGTTTATATAAAAAAGCACTAACTTATAAGTAATAGGAACAAGATTGGAATCCGTTCCTATTACTCAACCAACAGTTTTACAAAAGCTTTGCAATCACAATTGTAAAAAACAAATAGAACTTTCAGCAGGAGCCTTTAAAATTACTTTTCCACCTCCTCTCACGCTACCATCTTCTTTTATAACCGTTCCTTTATCCGGATCAATCCAAAAGACTTTATACGTTTCTCTATCTCCCATCAAATCCAAATTAATCTCATTCTTCACACAGTACCCAAGGTATCCCTTTCCGACAGCCCCCATTACCCACTGAGTATCCATATCGGTCTGTCTATCTATAGGAGAAAAAGAAGAAGCCTTCTCATAAACCGGTAATTCATCAATCGGCGGAATTTTGGCAAAAGAGCCACCCGCCATAAATATAGCCCAATTCATAGCATTACGAGGAACTCTAATTGTACTACCATTATAAACCACAGCTTTATCAGGATACTTACAGCGATATTCACGTACCGCACGATAAACACTGGCACAAGATACCGTGCCCGGATCAATCAGTCGCGCATGCTGGCGAAGAGCCAGACTTACCCCTCCCTGAGGTTCGTATAAAGTTCCATCTGCGCGATAATGCCACTGACGGATATCAATCACATCAACCATTGAAGTATGTTTTTTATCTTTCAAGACAGAATCCTGCACATCTTTTGTTGCTGTCAACGCCACTAACTGATGGTTATCACACGCATTGACCTCTTCCAACCAAAAGTTCATAAAATTCAATGGTCCGGTATATTCCAATCCAATGCTATGTACCACACCATTATTGTCATGGAACACATTTACACTCTGACGAATAAATTTACTGTGATATTCACGGATAACCGGACGAGTAATATCATAGAACTGTTCTGCCATATACACTCTCTTGTCCCCCGAAAAAACAGTCTTTTCCGCAAATCCCAACTGATTTATATTATTAGCAGAGCGCCAAGGATAATCACACCAGTGTGCTCCTTCTTCTATGATATTGTGCTGGTTATAATGATCATGTAACAAAACCAGTCCGTCTCGATCCGCCACATCTACAAATCGCTTCAAACGATTCCAATACCAAGGATTGAATTTATTCAGATCATATTTGCTTAAGCGATCCTGAGCTTCCCCCTGCCCGCTACGGCTATAAGGCATTTCATTAAAAGGAGCCCAAACTTCAGCATCAGCATGCATATTCCGCTCATGATCATTACGACGACGCTCATACCACAATCCTGTACGATGATGAAGCACATGTGCTCCCGAAAGCAATAATACTTGCGCAACACTATCTGGCTCTTCGGTATATCCCGTACCGGTGCGTCCCGGAACAAACTGACTGAGTGATCCTTTGCCCTGCCATCCTGTAGTACCGGGAATATTCTTGCGAAAATAAGTTCCGTTAATGAGAATATGATTTCCCCGCACAATCCAGCCATTTTTCACTTGTAAAGGTTCTGCCATGACCACATGCTTCTCTTTTTCAGGCCGCCAGTTCACTTCGTTTAAAAGAGGAGCATTATTCTGGGTTATCTCCAAAGGATATTTCACTATCATACTGTCTATCCATACATCCATTCGCATATCCGGTTTTAATGACTGTACAGACATCCAATGAGCGTACTCGGGAGTTGGCTTCGTAGTTTCATCAGTAGTGTACACAAATATTTTCTTTTCTTCCATTGAAGATTTACCCATACGAGCCGCCAGTTGAGCATAAAAAAAACTTTCCGGCTTGACAAAAGTATGCGACAATTCATAATGGCCATTACCAAAAGGTTGCGTCCACATTCCATAAGCCCAATTATGAGCTGTAGGAGGAGTAACACAATGAGTCTGTGAAGCTCGTCCCTGCCAGCACATAGAGTTAGCCGCCACCCAACCGGCTCCCTGATCTGCCATATCCCGATAACCCAATTGAATAATTCCTCCTGACACCGTTATTTTATCCATCAAAATACCATTAGAGAAGCCACCAGTAGATCCACTGAAACTATAAGGCCGTTCGGAATGACATTGTACAAAAGCATTAGGTCCAGGTACGGCAACCCCAACTGTAAAATCACGGTACCCCTCTTCAGAATAACAACGCTGAAAAAGAGTTAGTTGTCCCAAAGTATGAAAAGCATAACGCCTATGGTTGGCTATCTCGGACACGGGATGCAGAAATTTACAATCCTCCACAGTCACCTGCATCGCTCCCTCCAATACCATTACCGCCGAACCTGCAAAATGATGAGCCTCCACTCTTCGTACCCATCCATCTTTCACATGATTGAAGGTAATTGCCTGCCAACGATGGTTCTCATCTTTCAAATTAGTATGATCATATTCAGAATCGCAACACAAATTCTCTATTCCGACATTATTAATCCTCCCAGTCCATGAAAGAGGTAAAATATACCCACCACCATACTTGGGATCAAGGCTCATGGTCAATGGTACATCTATGGTAATACTTTCAGAGGTAACAGCAACCACAGTACGCTCCCACACCATATCATGACGACCGGGAGTCCATTTCGAGAAATTATATTCCTGTTCATTGCCCAATCTATCCGTACCAAGCACCGAAAGCCATCCGGCTGTTGATGGACGGACAATGCGTATTTTATCTCCCACCTTCAATGTTGCAGTTTGTTTCAAAGGAATAACCGTAGCATTTACAGGTACATACTGCCCGGCAATATGAATAGTGTCTTCCGTTTTCGCATTATTATAACCCAAAACACGAATCAATTCATCTTTCATCGGTCCCAATGCACGTAAAACCGTTCCTCCATTTTTATGGCATCCGCTACCACGGAGAACCACTCCGTCAGCCCGCATCAAAAGTTTACCTTTCAATTCATAGTTACCGGGAGCTAACTGAACTGCACCTCTGAAACCATCCGGTTCCATAGGAAGAGAGGCTACATAATTCAATGCCTGCTGAATAAGACCGGTTGCATCTCCATCCACGACAGGAACATATACTTTTGCATCCACCCAAGGAATGGGATACTCAGATTGGCGATAACCACAAAAAGAAAAATCAGGTATCCGATCGCCGTTAGGATACGATTTATAAACCAGTTCGTCGGTTTCAGTAATATGAACAGGTGACTGAGGAGTAGTCTTAAAATGTGCATCTATAGTTGCAAAGAGGAATACTCCGGCAAAAAGCAGAAGTGTCCGGCATAAATTGTGTTTCATAGTTTCATACCTAAAAATTCGAATACACAAAAATAGCAGCAAAACAGATACACTTTATTGAAAAATTGGTCAAAATTGGGTAGAAATCGAACACCAGACTAAAATTATAACTATTTGTACATCAAATTAAATATAGAAACAGAGTTACTAAAATAATATAAGAGCCCGACAAATAAATACGGAAAACAATGGATATCGGATAAATTTATACTATTTTTGTAAGACTAATAATCATCTTATTATCCGATATGATAGTAATAGCAGATAGTGGTTCTACCAAAACAGACTGGTGTCTGGGTAACACCAAGACAAACAGCAGGACAGTTCGAACAGGAGGTATCAACCCCTTCCACCAATCAGTTGATGAAATAAAAGAAGTGATTGCCTCCACACTAACTCCCCAGTTGGGAGACACCACTGAATTTACAACTATTTATTTCTATGGTGCAGGATGTATTCCCGAAAAAACGAATATAGTGAAAACAGCTTTGGCGCAGAACTTCCCCAAAGCAAATATCCTTGTCGAAAGTGACTTGTTAGGTGCCGCCCACGCCCTATGTGGTAAAACGGCAGGGATTGCATGTATTTTAGGAACCGGATCCAACTCTTGTTTTTATGACGGGGAAAAAATAACAGCTAATATTTCTCCGTTAGGGTATATTTTAGGAGATGAAGGTAGCGGAGCCGTATTAGGGAAACGTCTGGTAGGTGACTTCCTGAAACACCAACTTCCCGATGACATTTGCCGAGATTTCCTTAAAGAATACGATTTGACCCCAGCACTGATTTTAGATAAAGTATACCGACAGCCCTTAGCCAACCGCTTTCTGGCGGGTCTGACTCCTTTTCTTTTCGCCCACAAGCATAGACCAGAGATGCAGAATTTATTAATTTCCTGCTTCACTGATTTCTTCACCCGTAATGTAATGCAATACGAATATCATGATATTCTTGTACATTTTACAGGTTCTATTGCATTTTACTTTCAAGAAGAAGTAAAAGAAGCAGCTCTAAGACTGAATGTGTCCATCGGAAAAGTTTTAAAAAGTCCACTGGAAGGATTAAAGGATTATCATTTCGAAGTATGAATTTTATAAAAATAACCGAACAACCGTCCATACATGAGGATTTGGAACAAAAATCCGTCAGAGAGTTACTGGAAGGTATCAACGAAGAAGACCGGAAAGTAGCCTCAGCTGTTCATGCCTGCATACCACAAATTGAAAAACTAGTAAATGAAATAGTAGAACGTATGCATCAAGGAGGACGCATATTCTATTTGGGAGCCGGAACCAGTGGACGCCTAGGAGTATTGGACGCTTCTGAAATTCCAGCGACTTTCGGTATGCCTGATACCTGTGTCATAGGTATTATAGCCGGTGGTGAACAAGCTTTGAAACATCCTGTAGAAAGTGCTGAAGATAATAGTCAAAAAGGCTGGATGGAACTACAAAAGCATCACATCACAAATAAAGACATCCTGATAGGCATAGCGGCATCGGGAACAACTCCTTATGTTATAGGAGCGCTGCAAAAAGCGAGAGAACACGGAATATTAACAGCAAGCATCAGCAGCAATCCAAACTCTCCACTCTCGAATGTAGCAGATATACCCATCGAAATGATAGTCGGTCCGGAATTTATCACAGGCAGCTCGCGCATGAAGAGCGGCACAGGGCAAAAAATGATACTGAATATGATAAGTACCACCGTCATGATAAAACTAGGCAGAGTAAAAGGAAACCGGATGGTAAACATGCAACTCAGCAATCAAAAACTAGTAGACCGAGGAGTACAAATGCTAATTGACGAATTACATATTAATAAAGCAGAAGCAAAACAATTGCTGCAAGAACAGGGCTCTGTTAAAAAGGCATTTGACGCTTACAAAACAAATAATTGTATCACTAAAAACGACTGAAGTATGAAAAGTTGGAAACAAGAAGCCGTCATCCTTGCTATAGGCATGTTGGTGATGGGGTATTTTATCAAACAGGGATTGGACACTTTCTCTGGTAAAGACAGAGTAGTGAATGTGAAAGGTCTGGCAGAAATGGAGGTGCCAGCTAATAAAGTAACTTGGCCTTTAATGTATAAAGACCTGGGAAATGATCTCCCGACCTTATATAACAAAATAAATACAACCAACCAAACAATTGTCGGCTTCTTGAAACAGAAAGGAATCACTGAAAACGAAATCAGTATCAATGCACCGGAAATTATAGACATGCAAGCTGAACGTTATAATAATAATTCAGTTCCCTTCCGCTATAATGTGACCTCTGTCATCACGGTTACTTCAACTAAAGTAGATCTGGTGAGAAAGATGATCAGCGAACAAAGCGAACTCTTAAAGCAAGGTATCGCTATTACCGGTGGAGATTATCGTTACAATGTGCAATATGACTATACCGGTTTAAACGACATCAAGCCTCAAATGATAGAGGAAGCAACTAAAAACGCACGGGCGGCAGCTATTAAATTCGCCAAGGACTCGGACAGCGAACTTGGTAAGATAAAAAGAGCTTATCAGGGACAATTCAGTATCGAGGATCGTGATGCCAATACTCCTTACATCAAACGTATCCGTGTTGTAACCACCATTGATTACTCTTTGGAAGATTAAATATCCATTTGGCGAAGCATATTAAACAAAGCTTCTTTGTTCAGAGGCTTGAACAAATAACCGTTAAAGCCTCTGGACATTACTTTCCGCTTATCTTTCAGAAGTATTATTCAAATTATAGTAATTGGTCTTTTCAACCAAAAAATTCCGATCAACCCAAATTATATATGCATCCACATTATACAATATGGTATCCGAAAATTCTTTCACGGAACACACCTTATTTTTCTTCTTAACGAACTCCTTTTCCAAACTTTTCCTCTTTCTTATCTCCCATAAAAAACCTAAAAGTAGAAACAAACTAAAATGAACGCTACCATATTTTAATAGGTTAAATTTCTACAAATGTACAAACATAAATTAAAAACAACGATTATATCCCATTTAAATTTTAATCAGCAAGAAATTTCAGCAAACTTGTTTGTGTTTCAGTATTTTGTTGTATC